>QHUF01000269.1 GCA_003221075.1 Gemmatimonadota bacterium | reverse complement strand
TGAGCGGCCGGAGATGGAGCTGGCGGTACGGCATCTCCGATGGACCCAGAATCGGATCGTCGCCGGAGGTGAAGCCGCAGGTGTCGCCCGGTACTAGCGCCGGTGCGGTGATACTGCGGGAGACGGGGCTCGGGTGTCGGAGCTTGAAGCGGCCCAACGGCTGGATCCGTCGCAGGTCGCGGTCTTGCAGCAGCTCCCGGAGCGCAGCCGCGGGCACATCGGCGCTGACGGCGTGCAGCCAGCGGCTGAGGACGCGCACCCGCGCCCCAGCGGCGGTCGCTCGCTGGCTAATTGTTTCGAGGGAAGCGGTCGGCCGCGCGAACAACCAGACCGAAACGGTGGTGTCTTGCACGCGAGCGAGGAGACGTGGCAAGACGGGAGAAACGGCGGGCCGCTGCGCTGCCAACCCAGCAGGCAGGAAGACGAGCCAGATGAACCGCCGCATTATTAGGGGCTAGGGGTTTGGGGTTGGGGCCTAGGGGGGACCTAGGCGGGTTCCATTTGACCGAGACGGACTCCAACGATAGTGGAGACCCCCGGCTCCTGCATGGTGACGCCATAGACGGCGTCGGCGGCCTGCATCGTCCGTGGGTTGTGCGTGATCACGATAAATTGCGTCTGGTCCTTGAACTCGGCCAGCAGGCGGACGTAGCGGCCCACGTTCGCGTCGTCGAGCGGCGCGTCCACCTCATCGAGCAGGCAGAACGGGCTCGGCTTGGCGAGGAAGATCGCGAACAACAGCGACACCGCGACCAGCGTGCGCTCGACCGAGGAGAGCAGGTGGAGCCGCTGGGTGCGTTTGCCCCGCGGCGCAGCGTGGATCTCGATTTCACTTTCCAGCGGCTCGTCCTCGTTCGCCAGGCGCACGTCGCATTCGCCGCCGCCGAACAGTGTCTGGAACACCGACCGGAAGTGCTCCCTCACTTTCGAGAACGACTCGAGGAAGAGCGTCTTGGCGGTCTGATCGATCTCCCGCGCCGCCTGTTGCAGCGAGTTGCGGGCGGTGACGAGATCGTCGCGCTGTGTCTGCAGAAAATCGAGACGCTTCGTTTCTTCGGCGTGCTCTTCGACGGCGAGTGCGTTCACCGGTCCAACGGCGTCGATGGCGCCCCGCAGCCGGTCGTTTTCCTCTCGCAGCCACTCGAGGTCGCCTTCGACCTCCGGTGCGTCGGCCAGCAGCTTGTCGAGCGGCTTGCGCCACTCGGTTTCGACGCGCTCGACGAGCCCGCGTTTCCGGCCTTCGATCTCGGTGCGCTCGAGCTGCAGCCGGTGCTCTTCTTCGCCCAGGGCGGCCAGCGCCTTGCGCGCCTGATCGAGCGCGCCTTCCGCCTGGCCGACGTCGGCGTCGACCATACCCACCTGCGCTTCGGCGTCCTTCGCGGCGGCGGCGAGCTTCGTCACTGCCAGACGGCGCTCCTGCAACGTGTCCTCCCACTGCGCGCGCTGCGTCGTCAGTGACGCCGTCTCGTGCTCGATACGCGCGATTTCCTCGGCGCGCGCCCCGGCCTGGTCTTTCGACGCTTTCGTGTCGTCCGAGGCGCGGCCGGCGCGCTCTGACGCCGCGGCGAGCCGCGCCTCCACCTGAGCGGCTTCCACCTGCCAGCGCACGCGCTGCTCGCGCGCGGCTTCCTGCTGCGCCTCGAGGTCGGCCAGCACGGCGCGCTCGGCCGTGAGCTCTTCGGTGGAGCGCAACCGCTCGACGTCCTGCTCCTGCAGCTCGACGTGCAGCGCGCCGAGGCGCGCTTCGACTTCCGCCAGCCGCTTGGTCAGCCGCTCGACCTGCGCGGCGGCTTCCTCCGCCTCGCGGCGGGCGTGAATCAGACCGCGATCCGCTTCGCCCTTTTCCGCGCCGGCCTCGAGCTCGACGCGGCGCGCCTGCTCGGCGCCGTGACCCGCTGCAGTCAGCGCCGCTTCAGCGGCCGCGAGCTCCTTGACCGTGGACTCTTCAGTCGCGCGCGCGCGATTGAGATTCGTCGTCGCCTCACGCACGTCCTTCTCCAGCGTCTCGAGCTCGGCGCGGCGCTGCAGCGGTCCCGCGGCCGAGGTACCGCTGTCGAGGAAGACCGCGCCATTCGCGCGGCGCAGCGCGCCCGCGCCGATCACCTCGTGGCCGGCGAGCAACGCGCGAACCCAGGCCGCCGCGGGACCGTCCACGCGGAGCTCGTCCTTGAGCGGGTGGCCGTCGGCCCCGAGCCGAGGCCCCGGGACGCAGGGGAGGAGCACCAGCGGGCCCGGTTGAGTGTCCGCGTGCCAGGCGCTGATCGCCTCGATGACGGTCGCATCCTGGACGAGGACCGCATGCAGCCATTCGCCCAGCAGACGCTCGGCCAGCTCGGCGTCGCGCCGGCTGGTGCGGACGAAATCAGCGAGCGGCCCCAGAACACCCGGAAGCCGGGCTTTCAGCAGTGCCTGGGCGGCGGGCGCCAGACCGACGTGCTCGCGGTCGAGCTCGGTGAGCGCGTCCCGCCGTGCCTCGAGTTGCGCCAATGCAGCTTCCGCCTGGCGCCGGGCCGATCGGGCGCCCATCTCCTGTTCATGTAGCGTGCCGACGTGGCGACGTGCATGTTGCAAAGCTTCCACCGCCCGAACTGCTGCTTGCGCATCGCGATTGACGTGCTGCACGGCCGCCGCCGCGTCGCTGGCGGCGTCCTCGGCGGCGGCGTCGCGCGCCCGGCGCTCTTGGGCCGCGAGCGCGAGCTGCTCGCGCAGCTCGCTCCGTTCGCGGTCCAATGCGCCGCCCTCGATTTCCAGCCCCCGCGCGGACTCGGCACGGCGCTGCAGCGCCGCCTCGAGCTCGCGCACCGCGAGCCGCTCCGCCGTGAGCCGGCCGCGGACCTTGTCCTCTTCGCCCGTCCGCGCTCCCAATGCCAGATGCACAGCCGTGAGATCACGCTCGGCGGCTGCGCGCTCCGCGGCCGCGGCCTGGTGCTCACGCTCGGTCTGCGCCGCGCGCCGCTCGGCCTGGATGCGCTCCTCGGCGGCGGTCTGGCGCCGCTGGCCCGCGTTGCTCAGCCGTTCGGCCGCGAGAGCGATGTCGCTCTCGAGCCGTCCCACTTCGAGCTTGACGTCACCGAACCGGCGCTCGACTTCGGTGCGCCGCGCTTCGGTCGTGTGCCGGGCCTGGACCCGCGCTTCGCGTTGGTGTTCGGCATCCTCAAGTCGCGTGCGGGCCGCGGGAAGCTGCCCGGCCAGCTCGCGCGCCCGGACTCCCAGCGCGCCGAGTGACAGATCGAAGTCCTCGATCTCCCGGCGCACCAGCGTCATCGCGATCCCAAAACGCTCTTCAATCATCTTGCCGTAGCGCTCGGCGCGGCCGCGCTGGCGCGCGAGGCTGCGGACCTGGGTCTGCACCTCGGCGATCAGGTCCTCGAGCCGGGCGAGATCGACCGCCGTCTCCTCGAGTCGCCGCTCCGTGCTCTTCTTGCGGTCGCGGTACAGCCCGATTCCCGCCGCTTCCTCAAACAGCGCCCGCCGCTCTTCGGCTTTTTCGGACAACAGCGCCTCGATCATCTTCGCTTCCATGACGACCGCGGCGTCGGCGCCGAGGCCGGTGCCGCGGAGCATGTCCTGGATGTCGCGCAGCCGTACCGGCGAGTGATTCAGCAGGTAATCGCTCTGCCCGGAACGCGACAGGCGACGCGTGACGACGACTTCCTGATACGCGATCGGGAGGCTGCCGTCGGAGTTGTCGAAGACCAGCGAGACTTCCGCCACGTTCACGGGCCGGCGGCCGGTCGAGCCCTGGAAGATCACGTCCTCCATTTTTCCGCCGCGCAGCAGGCGGGGCGACTGCTCGCCGAGCACCCAGCGCACCGCGTCGGAGATGTTGGACTTGCCGCAGCCGTTCGGTCCGACGATCGCGGTCACGCCTTGATCGAAGGGCAGCTCCACCGAGCCGGCGAATGACTTGAATCCGGAGAGCTCGAGCCTGCTCAGTCTCATGGTTTCCCCATGCGAGGGAGTAGGTTCGCGCGCACGCCGGCGCGCTTGAGGGCGGTTTGGGTATACGCTGCCTGTTCCGGTGCTTCGAACGCGCCAAGCAGGATCACGCCGTTGGACCAGCGTACGGCGGGAAGGCCGCGGCGCCGCAACGTGTCGAGCGACGCGCCCGCCGGGGCGTGATACGAATACGGCGCGAGCAGCAAGTCACCGACGCCTTCGGATGCGATCCCGCGATGCCACAGATCCGCCCGCGCGCTGCCGGCCGCGCTGCGTGTCGCGTACGAGCCCGCGAGTACCCGATACCAGACGGGTCCGTTGCCGCTCTGCGCGACCGGCGTCACGAGCGCCGGTACCCCCGCATCCGCCGCAAGCCGATCGGCATGCGCCAGCGCCTTGTCGAGAGACGCGTACGCCGCGAGCTGGATGGTCCAGCCGAGAGTATCGTGTGGGACGGCGACCGGCCGCGGCGGAGGTTGGTGGAGGTTGGTCGAGGTTGTGGAAGTTGTCGGGGCAGGCGGAGGGGCGGGCGGCGCGACCAACGACTCGCGCGCTCGCGCAAGCAGTGCCCATCCTCCGACCGCGAGGGCCGCCACCACCAGCGCGGCAAGCGCCAGTCGCAGACCGGGGCGCCGTTCGTCCGCAACCGCCACGGTCATCGCCGGCGCTGCCACGCGCGGACCCGACGGCAGCCACCGATCGCGGACGACCCCCAGCAAAGGCACGTCGTGCGGCAGCCCAAACTCGGGACCCACGCCCTCGGGCGCGAGCACGAGCGCGCCGTCCGGCGCCGCCGAGAACTGTGCGAGTCCGGTGAGCGGCAACAGCGCGAGCAGCAACGCTCCCTCGGAACGGAACCCCGCCTGCAACTTGGGCCACCGCGGGTGCGCATAGACCTGTGCCGGATTTGCGGTCTCGGAGCCGGCGGGGATAATGAACACGCCCGTGACTTCATGCGCCGCTTTGTTGAGCGAGACACCGTATTCGAACGCGTCGACAATTCCTTCTGTTGCGTGCAACCCGACCATCTCGTGCAGCGCGGGATTCTCGAGGCATAGATCCACCAGTGCGACGCGTCGGCCGTCGCGCGCGGCGATGCGAGCGATGTCCCACGCGGCCTTCGCCGCCCAGGGAGGATCGTTCGTGACGGCTACGAGCGCGACCAGTGCCGCGTTATCGACGAGCGGCGGAACCAGATGACCGAGCCGCGAGAGCGGCAACTGCCGGGCGCTGGTCACTGTCCGGGCTGATAGATCCAGAAGGGTCGGCCCAGACGTCGTCCCGTGGCTTCTGCCTGTGCCCGTGTCGGGTAGGGGCCGAGCACGACGCGATACCCGTCGTCGGGGTGCTGCGGCGGCAGGACGCGCGCGGCCAATCCGGCGCGCGTGAGATCGTCGGCGAGATGCCCGGACCACTCTGGGTTCTGCGACGTCGAGACTTGCACGTACAGCGGGCCTTCCGCGCCCACGCCCGCGCTGTCGGATGCCGCGGAGCTCACGGTACTCGACGGCACGCCGCGAGGCAGCCACGTGGTGAGCACCCAGGTATCGGACGCGCCACCCGTCACTTTACCGATCTCGGTCAGAGAATCGGGCCGCGCGGACACTACGTCCTTGCCGCGCCGGTAGATCAGCATCCCGTCCGGGGAGATCGCCGGCAAGTCGGACTTCCATTCCGTGGGCACGATGCCGGTGTGCCGTTTGATCGGCAGATCCACGATCCACGCCGAATCACCGACGGCGGGGCGAGCCAGCAGCCAGCGGCCGAGCAGATCAAGCCGGAGCGCGGCGACGGGACCGGGCAGTGCCACGCCGTCGAGCTCTTTTTTCTCGTAGCGGTCGACGACGGCGAGTCCGGGCACGTTGCGCCGGGCGACATAGATCCGGTGGCCGGATGGTGAGAACGCGAGCGCGCGCGGCACGTCGGTAAGCCGCACGAACGTCGGATCGCGCCGTGCGAGCGGATCGTAGAACGTCACGCCCGAGTCGCTCGCGACGGCGACGAGGTCGCCCCAGCGGGTGGCGGCGACGTCCCCACCGGCGGCGATGGGCCGCACGGTGGCCGGTTGGTCGGCCGCGGCGACGAGCAGTCGATCTTGCGGAATCACGCCGACCAAATGTTGATCGGCCGCGCCGAACAGATCGTGCGGCAGCGCCGTGAGCGCCTGCGGCCAGGCAAATCGCGTTCTCCGCGAAAGCGAGATCACACGCCGCAGCGTATCGACGGCGTAGAGCGTCCCGTCCGGACCGAGCGCGGCCTGCCTGATGTTCGTCCCCACGGTATCGACGCGACCGCTGCCAAGATCGAGCGCGAGCAGCTCGTGTTTGGCGGTCGTTACAAACAGGAATTCGGACTCGGGATCGAGACCGATGACGCGCTCGATCGGCGGCAGTTTGCCCTTCAGCACTCCCTCGACCGGAGTAAGCCGGGGCAACCGATAGAGCTGCGGAGTGCCGCCTTTGGCGGGCAGTCGGATGCCGACGCCGGGCGAGCGCGCCAGGATCTGGAGCTGACTAACTCGCTGCGGCGATTGCTGTTGAGACGATCCAGCTGCCGGCGCTCGTGGTCCACAGCCCCAGAGCGTGAGCGATGCGAATAGAAGGAAGCGTGAGATAGGCAAATGGCCTCGCCGGACAAAATAGACAACCGGCGAGGCCATTGCAACTGTTTTATTGAAGCGGAGTTAGAACGTCGGACCTAAACTGATGG
>QHUF01000268.1 GCA_003221075.1 Gemmatimonadota bacterium | reverse complement strand
CGGCGATCCATTTGCAGATCGCGAGGCCGAGTCCGGTACCCGCGCGCTCGCTCGTGCGCGTGCGCGCCGAGTCGGCGCGCCAGAAGCGGTCGAAGACGTGGGGTAAGTCGCCGGGGGCGATGCCGATGCCGGTGTCTGCGACGGTGAATACGGCCCGCCCGTCGTTCGTGCCGAGCTCGACCGAGACCTGCCCGCCACGCGGCGTGTACTTCACGGCGTTTTCGATGAGGTTCAGCGCGAGCTGACGGATGCGGCTCCGGTCCACCGGGAGCACGAGGGGCTCCGACGGCAGGCGGATGTCGATGCCGACTCCGGCGTGTTCGGCGAGCAGCTCTCCGGTCTCTCCCGCCTCCGCGATGATGTCGCGCAAATCCACCGATTCGCGGTGCAGATCGGCTCGGCCTTCATCGGCGCGCGCCAGGGTGAGGAGCGACTCGAGCAGCTCGGTCATCCGGTTCACCTCCTGCAGTGTCTCCTCCAGCGCCGCGAGCGTTTCCGGTGGCATGTCCGGGCGGGTGATCGCGCGCTCGACGCCCGCGCGCACGACGGTCAGCGGAGTCTTCAGCTCGTGACTCGCGTCCGCGGTGAAGCGCCGCAGCGCTGAAAAGCTGCGCTCCAGGCGCGTCATCATCTGATTCAGCGTCTCGGCCAGCCGGCCGAGCTCGTCCCGCTCCATCGGCACGGCAAGGCGCCGGTGCAGGCTGCGGCCGTCCGTGATCTCCCGGACCTCCGTGATCATCCGGTCGACGGGCTCGAGGGCGCGGCCCGCGATCCACCCGCCGACCAAAATGGCGGGCACGACGCCGACGAAGAACGCGATCACGATCGTCAGCAGCAGCTGCTCGAGGCGCAGCTCCGCCGTGCGCGTATTGGCGCCCGCGAAGATGGCGCCGAACTGATCGCCCGCGTCGGGCGCGGCGCGCACGATGTAATGCATGGTTGGTCCGTTGGGCTCGATCCGAAAGCGACCAGGGAGGTGCGACGCCCCACCGCCCGCTATGGGTGGGCGTGCGATCGCATTCAACTGTTCGAACTCGGCGAACGTGAGCGCGCGTGCATCGGGCGAGGCGAACAACAGGCGGCCGTCGCGGCTCGTCACGAGCAGGTAATCGGGGACGACCTCGAGCACCGCCGCCACTTCCGGCGTTAGCACCGGCCGCCCGGCGGTATCCTTCTCCACCAGGACACCGCGGGCGTGATAGCTCTCGGCGAGAATGCCGGCCGTCAGGTCGGCTTCAGACTGGATGCGGCGATCGAGATCCTGATAGGTGGCGCTGCGGCGCGCGAAATAGAGGACGATCGCAAATACCGCGATGCTGAGGATGAGCGCGGTGGCATACCAGACCGTCATCCGCGCGCGAATGCTCTGCACGGTTACGCCCGCACCACGTATCCCACGCCGCGCACCGTGTGGATCAGCTTGGGTTCCTTCGCGTGATCGATCTTCTTGCGCAGCCGCGTAATGACCACGTCGACGATGTTGGTCCCGGGATCGAAGTGATAATCCCAGGCGTATTCCGTGATCAGCGTGCGCGACATCACGCGGCTCTGATGGCGCATCAGATACTCGAGCACCGCGTATTCCTTGGGTGTGAGCTCGATGCGCTTGCCGTCCCGCGTCACCTCGCGGCTTCCCGTGTCCAGGACAAGCCCGTTCACCTTCAGGGTCGGCGGGGCGATCGCCTTCGGCCGGCGCCCTAGCGCCTCGACCCGTGCCAGCAGCTCCTCGAACGCGAACGGCTTCGTGACGTAGTCATCCGCCCCCATGCGCAGCGCCTGGACCTTGAAGTCCACGGAGTCCTGCGCCGTCAGCACCAGCACGGGCAACCCGACGCCGCGGTCGCGCAGCGTGCGCAACACATCTATTCCGGACACTTTCGGAAGCCGCAAATCGAGGACCATGATGTCGTAGTTCGCGCCCCGCCCGCTGGCCCGGCGCAGCCCTTCGTCGCCGTCCCCGACGAGCTCGACGTGATAGCCCGCTTCGTCCAGACCGCGGCGGACATAGTCTCCCACCGTCTTGTCGTCCTCGACGACCAGGATTTTCATCCGACTGGAAGGAACACCTTGAAGTTCGTCCCCACCCCCATCTGCGATTCTACCTCGATGCGGCCGCGGTGCTCCTCGACGATGCCGTAGGCGACCGACAGGCCGAGCCCCGTGCCCCTGCCCTGCGGCTTGGTCGTGAAGAACGGCAAAAAAATGTTGGGCAAGTCTTCCTGCCGGATCCCCGTACCAGTGTCGATGAACTCCGCCAGAATTTCGTCGCTCCGCTGCGGGTTGCGTCGGGTACGGACCGTGAGGACGCCGCGCGAGTTCATCGCGTCCATCGCGTTCAACATCAGCGCCATGAAGCATTGCACCAGCCGCTCGGCGTCGGCCGGGAACTGCGGCAGCCCGGCCTGGAGCTCCCGTTCGATCGTGAGCCACTTGAACCGCTCGTGATGCTTGAGGAGAAACAGCGTCTGCTCGATGATCGCATTGATGTCCGCGGGCGCCTTGTGGCCGCTTTGCTTGTTCGGCCGCGAGAAGTCGAGCAACCCTTCGACGATACGACGGCAGCGCTGCACTTCGGTATCGATGATGCGGAGATACTCCTCCTGCCCCTGGCGCTCCTGCTCCGGCATGTCTGCGACGCGCAGGCTCAGTGCTTCGCTGCAGGCGAGGATCGTGGCGAGCGGATTGTTGATCTCGTGCATCACCCCGGCGGCCAGCTGGCCAACGGCGGCGAGCTTCTCACTCTGCGCCAGGCGCTGTTGAGCCTGACGCCAGGCGGTGACATCCTCGCCGATCGTGATGACATGCGAAATTTCCTCGCCATCCATCCGCATCGGAATCTTCGTGATGCGGTAATGGCGCGCCTCGCCGGTCGTCTGGGAATCCATCTCGACCGTCTGGATCTCGCCGGTCGCGAACACCCGGTCGAACTCGAGCTTGAGCAGCTCGCGCGGCTGTCGGTCCAGAACTTCGAACACCTCCCGCCCCAGCGCGTCCTCGCGCGACACGCCCTGCGTCCCCGCCTCGCGCTTGCGGTTCCAGGCCCGGATGCGATAGCCCCGATCGATGACGTACAGGCCTACCGGAAGGGAGTCGATGATGCCGGCGGCGAAGTTGCGCTGGGCTTCCAACTCCCGCGTGCGGAGGGCGACCTCCGAGGCGAGGTCCTGCGAGAGCTCGTGCGCCGCGAGAACGGGCGCTAACATCTGCGCCACAACGACCAGCACGTCGTGCGCCATCCGCTCGTGGCGGCCCTCTGGAATGATGACCTCGAAACAGCCAAGGGCTTCATGCTCGTGGACCAGCGGAAGGCGCAGCAGTGTGCCGCCCGCGACCGATTCGCGGTGCGGACCCTCGGCGACCCACGCAGCGACCGCCGAAGTGAATCCGGGAAGCTGCGTTTCGTCTTCGGGACTGGCGATGGGAAGAAAGCGGGAGCCGTCCGCGGAGCGGAGCCAGAGACGGCAGCGGCGCAGCGCGAGTCCCCGGCGCAGCACGCCGACGACCCCCGCCAGCCCCTCGTCGGCAGGCCGGCCGGCGGCCAGCACTTTAGCGACTTCGGCTAGGACCTCGAGACCGGGATGGTCCGAGGTCAGCGTCGGCGCGACCATAAGGTCGCTAACCTAGGGATGGCGCTCCCGGCGCGCCAGCGGCGCCTCACCACGGAACGCGAGCAGACCCCGCAAAACCGGCTTTCCGCCGGTGAAGAAGGCGGTGGGGCCGATCACAATACCGAAATGCGGGGAGTTGCCGCTGCCCACGCTGAACGCGGGGAGCACGGAGACCCCGAGCCAGCGGGAGCCCAGTGTCATCGGTGAGCTGGCAGCGGTGTAACCGCTGAGCTCGAACGTGACGTCGAACCCGAGCCCGGTGCCGTGCTCGTCGGCTCCGAACTGCGCGATGGACTTCATGTGTGTCCGGGCGGACAGTGTGGCACCGAGCACAACACCCTTCTGGCCACCCAGCATCGAGCTCTCGTTGATGAACGTTCCGATGCGCGCCGCGAGTCCAACTGCCGCGAGTCCGCGCGACGGACGCCGCACGTACCCGATCTCCGCCGCCTCCACCTGCCAGTTCGCCCCGAGCGTCGCCACGAATCCGAAGCCAATGGCGTGCCGCCGCGCTTGTGATTGCGCGCTATCCGCTTGTGGTGTCTTCGATTGCGCGGCGAGGGTCGTAGACAACGCTCCCATGGCAATCAGCACTGGTATCATGGACCGACCCACGTTCACGCTCCTGCTCGGTAGCCTGCGTTCTTAGACCTCGACCACCGATGCTTCGCAACTTCCGAGCCAAACGTGTCTCGTGGTTTTCCCAGTGATGGACCTCTCATCGCCCTCGTGAGCGGCTACCAATCGTGGAGCGCGTGCCACACGGCTGCCGTACGATTGGACGCCACGAGTTGTGGCGCGATAGGGCTGACCCGTGCAGGACGCGGCGAGAGACTAGAGACGCACCCTCGCACCGGTGAAGCACGCTCCCTGCATCACGTAACGCTGGGCGAATAGACAGACCACCAGCACGGGCAACGTCACGAGAACCGCCGCCGCGATCTGATACGGCCAGTTGCCGGCGTATGACATGTGGAGGTGTGCCAAGGCAACCTCCGCGACTTCCATCCGAGCAGTGCGCGTGATCACCAGCGGCCAGAGGAAATTGCGCCACTGATCCATGAACGCGAGCATGGCCACTGCCGCCACCGCCGGTCGCGCCAGCGGCAGTGCGACACGCCAAAAGAGGGTCCACTCCCCGGCTCCGTCCAGACGGGCGGCGTCCTCCACGTCGCCGGGCAGCATCACAAATGCTTGCCGCATCAGGAAGATGCTCCACACCGACACGAGCTCTGTCGAGATCAGACCGGGATAGGTGTCCACCCAACCAAGCGCCTCAATCATCAAATACCGCGGGATCAGGAGCACGATTGCCGGAATCGCCAACATCGCGAGCAACGCCGTCCAGATGCCGTCGCGACCCGGGAATCGCATCCGCGCGAAAGCGTAGCCCGCGGCGGCACTGGTGAGCACTTGACCGATCATGACACACCCGGCCAGAATCGCCGTGTTCAGGAGGACCCGCGTGTAGGGCAGTGCCGCAAGCGCTGCGGCATAATTGTCGGTCGTGGGCGAGCTGGGAAGCAGTGGCGGCGGCCAGCGTAGCAGCTCAGCCTCACCCATGAACGAGACCGAGAGCATATAGAAGAAGGGCGCGACCATGACGACGCCGACTGCCCCAAGCAGGAGCCTACGCATGTCGCGCCTGCCTGCGGAGCAGTTTGAGCTGCGGCCACTTGAAGACAAGCAGGACCACGGCCAGCATCACGGCCAGCGCGCTGGCCATGCCAAAGGCCTGTGGTCCGAACGCGCTCCGGTAGATCCGGTGGATCACGACGTCCGTCACATGCACCGGGAACGGACCGCCCTGTGTGAGTACGAAGACGAGCGTGAACATTTGCAGCGCGCTGATCACGCCGGTCAGGAATACGAACCAGGTCACAGGCCGGAGCAGCGGCACGGTGACGCGCCAGAGACGGCGCCAGGCTCCCGCGCCATCGACGCGGGCGGCATCGAAGTACGCCGGCGGGATCGAGTCGAGAGCACCGAGGAACACCAACATCTGCCCGCCCACGTGCACCCAGATGGAGATGAGCATCAGCGCCAGGAGCGCGGTGTTCGGATTGCTCAGCCAATCGAGGCGGCCCAGGCCGAGAGAACCTGCGCGATAGATCGCCTGCCAGAGCAGGGCGACCGCCACGACCGACGAGACATAGGGCAGCAGGAACGCGGCGCGGAGCAAACGTCCTCCCCAGCGCCGCCGGTACCGATGCACGGCCAGCGCCGCGGCGAGCGCCACCGCGACGGATATTGGGACGTACAGGGCATAGGCCGCGCTCGTGACGAACGAATTCCACGTCGCCGGATCCCGCAGCAGCGCCCGGAAGTTCGCGCGGCTCGCCAGATAGATCGCGTAGATCGCCGGCCCGATCGTGAAAATCATCACGTGCAGCGCCGCCGGCGCCAGGAAGCCCCAGGCGATGGTGGTCTCACGGCGCGTGCGCGGCGGCGTTCGCTGGGCCCACCGCAGCGCCATGATCGCCAGCGGTCCGAGCAGTGCCGAGGGCACCAGCAGAATCAGCCACTTCGGCGCTTCCGCGTCGGCGGGCACTGCGCGTAGCTCGATCCAGCGACCCGGCACGAGCAATACCGCCACCACCGCGCGCCGCTCACCGTCGATCCGCACCCGGCGCGGCGCGGACTCCCCGGGCTCCCCAGTGACGACTTCTGCATCGCGGACGATCGCCGCGAGCTCGGTGATCAGCGGCCGCGCCCGCGGCGTGGGCAGGCGCGTCGCCGCTTCTTGCAGCAAGCGCCGCGTGTCGATCAACCACCTATCCGTGCTCTCACGCGCCGCCCCCCGCACGTCGAGATAGCCGGCAAGCGCGAGCAGCAACGCCGCGCCGACATAGCCCCCGTTTCGCAGCGAGCGCTCGCGAAACGCGATGGTGGCCGCCGCGCCAATCGCAATGAGCGCCGCGGGGAACGTGAATCCGAACCCGCCGGGAAGCGGACCATGGGGCCTGGGTCGCGGCTGTACGGCGACGGCGCCCACGACCTCCTGCCCCTCACGGTCCTTCAGTGAGACGAGCGCCCCACCGTCGCGCCAGCGTCCCCCGGCAGCGAGTTGCGACAGATCATCGGGTGAGAGCGGTGCCGCCGTCGCATCCACCAACGGCGCCGTCCCGAAGTACACCTCCACGTCTGACGACCAGCCTGGCAGCGTGCGCAGCGCGCGGGCCTGCGTCAGTAACGCGAGCAGATCATAGCTGCGAGCAGATGCCGAGACGGGGGAGGGCG
>QHUF01000267.1 GCA_003221075.1 Gemmatimonadota bacterium | reverse complement strand
CCGGCGACCGCAAGCTCGTCGCCGCCATCGCGAACCAGATCGGCGCGGCGATCGAGAATGCGCGCCTGGTCGAGCTCGACCTCGGCCAGCAGCGCGTGCGCCGCGAGCTGGAGCTCGCGCACGACCTGCAGCTCAAGCTGCTGCCGTCCCCCGCGGTCGTGGCGACGAAGGCGGACGTGGCGGCGCGGTGCCGGCCGGCTGAGTCCGTGGGCGGCGACTTCTACAACCTGCTGAGTCTGCACGGCGAGCGTGTCGGGGTGATGATCGGCGACGTCTCGAGCCACGGATTCGGTGCGGCGCTCATCATGGCGCTGGCGATGGCCGCCTCCGGTATCCACGCCGAAACCGCGGAATCACCCTCCGAGGCGCTGCGGCGGCTCGAGATGTCCCTCGCCGAGGAGCTCGAGGAGACGGAGATGTTTCTCACGCTGTGCTACGCCGTCGTGGATCCGGCGCTGGGCACGCTCACCTACGCGAACGCCGGACACCCGCACGCGTTTCTGGTGTCCACCGACACCGGTGCGATCACCCGGCTCGAAGCCACGCGGCCGCCGCTCGGCCTGGGCGCGGGTGGCGAAGAGCGCAGCCTGCCGTTCGCGCGCGGCAAGGCGATTCTGTGTCTGTTCACCGACGGGCTGGCCGATGCACGGGGCAGCGGCCCAGACGGCGAGCGCTTCGGCGAGCAGCGCGTGCTGAGCCACGTCGTCAACCTCCGCAGCCGGCCCGCCCAGCACATTCTCGAAGCCGTCTTCACCGACATCGCCGCGTATACCGGTGGCGCGCCTGCCAACGACGACCGTACCGTCGTGTTGCTCAAAGTCTGAGACGACTCGGCCAGCATTTTCTCAACGATCCCGCGATTCTGGGGAGGATTGTGGATGCGCTGGATCCTGTCCCCGGAGAGCAAGTGCTGGAAATTGGACCGGGGCACGGGACCCTGACGCAGGAGTTGCTGGCCCGCGGGTTGAAGGTGATCGCGATCGAGAAGGACGGAAGGCTTGCGGCGACTCTCAAGCTCGCCAATCTGCAGGTGATTGAAGGCGACGCGCTGCAGATCGCATGGCCGCGCGTCGGCAAGATCGTCGGCAACATTCCGTATTACATCACATCACCGTTGATCGATAAGGCCCTGACGCCGCCGCTTCCCGAGCGCATCGTCTTTCTCGTGCAGGACGAGGTCGCGGATCGCATGGCAGCGCCGCCGGGTGGAAAGATCTATGGGGCGCTCTCGGTGGGCGTGCAGGTGGTCGCACGTGTGGAGAAGCTTTTCACCCTGGCGCCGGGCGCGTTCCGACCGCCGCCAAAAGTGCGCAGTGCGCTGATACGGCTGACGCCGCTTGCCCAGCCGCTGGTGTTGGACGTCGAGGTGGCGTCGCTGCGCGCGTTCGTGACCGCGTGCTTCAGTAAGCGGCGCAAGCAGCTAAAAAACGCAGTGCCGGGGCTGAATGAGGCAGAGCTGAAGGAACTCGGTTTCGACCCCACAGTGCGACCGGAGCGGCTCGCACCGGCGGCGTTTGTGCGGCTCTTTCGGCGCGCGCCCGCGACACATGGGTGACTACAACATATCCATGATTGTTGATGTGTCCCTGTAGCTTCGAGTGCCATGACCCGCCGCCATTTGATTCGTATCGCCCATGCGTTGCCCCGTTGCCGCCCCGGTTTGCCTCATCTGCCACACGCGTTACCTGTGGAAATGGCGCACGTCGCTCAGTGGTTCTTTGCTGCGTCGGACATCACGCGCTTGTACATCCTCGAGTTGCTGTCTCAGCGGGAACGCTGCGTGACGGAGTTGCATGAAATCCTCGGCGCGCCGCAATCGAGCGTGTCGTTCCATTTGAAAGTGCTTAAGGCTGCGGGCTTGGTTGGCGTGCACCGCGACGGTCGCCGGAAGTACTATGGCCTGGAAGGCGACACCCTCAAACACATGATCGCATTTGCGCTGATCGTGAGCCCGAGAGGGCATGCTGGGACCTGCGCCCTGTCATGCTGCCAGTGACTCCCTTGCGCCGGAGTCGCCAATTGTGAAATAGTTCACAATGCGGAAGATCTCCGACAGCACCATACGGCGGCTGTCTGTCTACCTTCGGTTCCTCGAGCAGGCTAAAGCCCCCACGATCTCTTCCGGAGAGTTGGCGCGCCTCGGCGGCACCACGTCCGCACAGGTCCGCAAAGACCTCTCCTTCTTCGGCTCCTTCGGCAAGCGGGGCCTCGGCTACGCCGTGCCCGAGTTGACGCGCCGCATCCGCGATATCCTCGGGCTGGAGCGCGGCTACCGCGTGGTGCTGGTGGGGGCGGGGCGGATGGGCGGAGCACTCGTCCAATATCACGGCTTTCGCCAGCGCGGCTTTCACATCACCGCGATCTACGACCAGGATGCGCGCAAAATCGGGTCGCGTTGGAACGGCCTGGTCGTGCGCGACGTCAAACATCTCGAATCGGACCTCAAGAAAGATCCGAGCGACATCGCCATCGTCGCGACGCCCGCCGAGGCGGCGCAGCAGGTCGTCGACCGCCTGGTGCGGAGCGGCGTGAAGGCTATCCTCAATTTTGCACCCGTCCCCTTGAACGTTCCTCCGGATGTCGAAGTCAAAACGGTCAACATGGCACTCGAATTGGAGACGCTGAGCTACTCTTTGGCTAACCGTTAGCTTTCTCTCCCATGCCCCGCGTCCATGTAACGTCTGAAATAGGGTCGCTGCGGTCGGTCCTCGTCCACACGCCTGGAAAAGAATTAGTCGCCGTCACTCCAGGCACACGGGAAGATTATCTGTACGACGACATCATCGACCTCGAGATCGCCCAGCGCGAACACCGCCGGTTGGTCGCGGTGCTGGAACGCTTCGCCGAGGTCCATGAAGTGCGCGACACGCTGGTCGAAATTGCGGGACGGCCTGAAGTGCGAGAATTCCTCACGACGCGCGCGCTCGAGATCATCCCTTCCGACGCGCTCGCGAAACAGATGACCGCGCTGTCGTCGGAAAACTTTGTCGCGCTCATGGTCGAGGGTGCACTCGAGGACGGTGGCCCGATCGCGCGCGCGCTGAACGAAGTCGCCTACGCGCTCCCGCCGTTGCCCAACCTCTTTTTCACGCGCGATGTCGGCATCGTGATCGGCGAGCACGCGATCATCGGCTCGATGCGGCACGGCGTGCGCTGGACCGAAGAGCTGCTGATCAAGGCGCTGTTCCGCTACGACCAGAAGTTCGAGAATGCCGGTATCCTCTACGACGGCTCCGACGAGAAGCGGATCAACTACACCCTCGAGGGCGGGGACGTGCATCCGATCCGCCCCGACCTGCTCGTGCTCGGCTTCAGCGAGCGCTCCAGCCCGGCGGCGCTCGATCTGTTGTGCGACCTGGTCTTCACGAATTGCGGGGTGACGGACGTAATCATCGTCGTGCTGCCGGCCGAGCGGACCGCGATCCATCTGGATATGATATTCACGCAGGTGGACCGGGATCTGTGCCTAGTCTACCCGCCGCACTTCGTCGGCCCGGAGCGGCTCGCGGTGCTGCACCGCCGCAAGCGCTCCAAGGGCGTGAAAGAGGTCCCGAATTTCTTTGCCGCGATGCAGGCGGTGGATCAGCCGCTCGAGCCGATCTTCTGCGGCGGCAATCAGCGCACCGTCCAGGAGCGCGAGCAATGGGCGTCGGCCTGCAACTCGTTCGCCGTGCGGCCCGGCGTCATCCTGAGCTACGACCGCAACGACGCCACACTCGCCGAGCTGACCAGCGCCGGCTTTCGCGTGATGACGGCCGACGAGACGTTGAAGGATGGTGAGCGGGCGGTGATCATGATCGAAGGCGGCGAGCTGGTGCGTGGTGGGGGCGGCCCGCGCTGCATGACGCTGCCCGTGCGCCGAGACGATCTCTGATCGGCCTCGCTGCGGTTCCCTCGTCGTCGCTTACCTCCCGCGCGCTGTCGTTCCTCCAGAGCGGGCCCGCCGGGAGTCTGGTCATCGTGCGCGACGTGCTCGGCATCGCGCAGGCGAACCGCCACACCGCCGATCGGATCGCGACGACCTTGCTCGCGCCTGATCGACGCTTCAGCAGGACGCAGGATGGCCGTTGGACGTTGGCGGCGCCGCCCCCTGAAGCGAGCCCCACGCTCGAAACGTGTCGCTGGGCGGTCGTGGACGTCGAGACCACGGGCGTGCGTGCGTTCCGCGGCGACCGCATCATGGAAATCGCGGTCGTGATGCTCGATGGCACCGTCGCTTTCCACTCGCTCGTCAATCCGGGGATCCCGATTCCCCAGTTCGTCGCCGGGTTGACGGGGATCGATGCGAAAATGGTGCGTCATGCGCCGACCTTCGACGCCATCGTCGACCAGCTGCTGGCCGCGCTCGAAGGCTGCGTCTTCGTCGCCCACAACGCGCGGTTCGACTGGGCATTCGTGTCGACCGAGATCGAGCGGGCGACGGGATTGCTGCTCCAGGGCCCGCGCGTGTGCACGGTGCGGCTCGCGCGCAAGCTGTTGCCCGATCTCCCGCGACGGAATCTCGACACGGTCAGCTATCACTTTGGGATCGAGATCGAAGGACGCCACCGGGCGACGGGCGATGCGGTCGCGGCGGCGAAGTGCTTGGCGAAGCTGCTGAGATTGGCGCAGGGGAATGGGGCGACAACGTTGTCGGATTTGGTTTACCGAAAGTGACCCACACCACCTTCAAGGTCGGTCACTTCACTTGCCACGCGCTCGAAGCCGGTCGTCAGCATTTAGACGGGGGAGCCATGTTCGGCGTCGTCCCCAAGGCGCTCTGGGCGCGCCGCGCTCCGCCGGACGACCGCAATCGCATCCCGCTGGCCTTGCGCTGCCTGCTCGTCGAACACGACGACGGCTTGGTGCTGATCGATACCGGGATCGGCAACAAGGAGAGCGGCAAGTTCATCGACATCTACGGCGTCGAGAACACGGGAGCAGACGGGCGAACCAAACTGGAGGACGCACTCCACGAGCTCGGTCATGGTCCGGAGGACATCCGCTGGGTCATCAACACGCACCTCCACTTCGACCACGCGGGTGGGGACCTGTCGCGGGAGGGACTCTCATTCCCACGCGCGCGCTACGTCGTGCAGCGGAAAGAGCTGGACTTTGCTCGGCACACCAACGAGCGCACCGCCGGGAGCTATCTGCCGCACAATTTCGAGGGCGTGCCGTTCCAGCTGATCGACGGCGAGACGGAGATCCTGCCGGGGATCCGCGGGCTGCCGACGCCGGGCCATGTCCCCTATCACCAATCGATTCTGCTCGAGAGCGGCGGGGAAAAGGCCTGCTTTGTCGCGGATCTCGTGCCGACGTCAGCGCATTTGCCGCTGCCCTGGATCATGGGCTACGACCTGGAACCACTCGTCACGCTCGAGACTCGGCGGCGGCTGTACCAGCGGGCCGAGGCCGAGGAGTGGTTGCTCGTGTTCGAACACGACCCCCAGGTCGTGTCCGGTCGCTTAGCTCGCGAGCACACCAGTTTTGGACTTGTCCAACCGAAGGTGCTCGGCTAGTTTGGGTGGCGACAACTTGGTAAGTGGGCTGCGGCCCCACCCGCTGGCCTCTCGTATGAGAGTGCTTCAGGGTTCTCGAGACCTCACCACTGGGTGAGGAATTGCGGATCTTGGGGTAATCGGGGTCCGCTTTTTTACGTCCCTAAAGGAGATCGCACAGCTGCCACCACCTCCCGACAACAACAGCAAAGCACCCCGCACGCGCGTCAACCGGCAGATCCGGATCAGTCCGGTGCGTGTGATTGCGGACAACGGCGACCAGCTGGGCGTGCTGACGATCGACGAAGCGATCGCCGCCGCGAATGAACGGGGTCTGGATCTGGTGGAAGTCGCCCCGCTCGCCCGGCCCCCCGTCGTCAAGATCATGGACTATGGGAAGTTCAAGTTCGAGCAGGCGAAGGCGGCACGCGCCGCGAAGAAAAAGCAGCACGTGATTCACTTGAAAGAAGTGAAGTACCGCCCCGGGATCGACGATCACGATTTCGACTTCAAGACGCGGCATGCGCGTGAATTCTTGCAGGACGGCAACAAGGTGAAGGTGACGATGATGTATCGCGGCCGGCAGATGGCGCACATCGAGCTGGGCCGTGAAGTGCTGGATCGTGTCGCGCAAGAGTTGAAGGACATCGGAAAAATCGAGCAGGAACCAAAGCTCGAGGGCCGCAATATGTCGATGGTCCTCGCACCGAAATGAGATAGCAATGCCAAAGATGAAATCGAAGCGCGCCCTGAGAAAACGGATCCGCCTGACGGGCACGGGCAAGCTGCGCCGCTACCGCGCCTACAGGCGCCACATCCTGACCTCGAAGCATCCCAAGCGGAAGCGCCACCTGCGGAAGGCCACGCTGGTATCGCACGCCGAGCGTCGCCTCAAGCGCCTGTTGCAGGCGTAAGGAGCCCTCATGCCTCGCGTCAAAAGCAACGTTGCGCGCCTGAAGCGCAAGAACAAGGTGATGAAGCTCGCCAAGGGCTACTGGGGCGGGCGGAGCAAACTGTGGAAAGCGGCGAAGGAAGCGACGGAGCGGGCGGCCAAGTACGCGTACCGCGACCGCCGGAGCAAGAAGGTCGAGTTCCGCCGCCTCTGGATTACGCGCATCAACGCGGCGGCCCGGCTGCACGCGCTGTCGTACAACAAGTTCATGAACGGGTTGCGCAAGGCGGGGGTCGAGGTGAACCGCAAAGTCCTCGCCGATCTCGCGGTGCGCGATCCGGCGGCGTTTGAACAGCTGGCGGAGGTCGCTAAGAAGGCCCTCTAAT
>QHUF01000266.1 GCA_003221075.1 Gemmatimonadota bacterium | reverse complement strand
CGGGCGGCGTCAACAGCGCGTTCATCGGCGTGATCCTGAAGGATTTCGGCGAGCGCCACACCAGCGTGCAGCAAATGCTGGGCGGTCTCTTTCCCCAGCTCATGGGGATCTCCGGGGTCATGGCATTTCCGTACGCGCCCGGGGCGATCGGCTTTTCGCAGCCGATTCAGTATGTCGTGCAGAACCCTGATTTTGCGAAACTCACCGAGATGATGGGACCGTTCGTCGGCCGCGTCTCGCAGGTCAAGGGCCTCGCGAACGTCCAGACCGACCTGTTCGTGAACAAGCCGGAGCTGCGGGTGACGTTCGAACGGGACCGGGCAGAGGATTTGGGCGTGCCCGTCCGCGACGTGGCGAGCGCGCTGCAGACGTTCCTGGGCGGCCGCCGGGTCAGCACGTTCACGCGGAACGATAAGCTCTACTACGTGATGGTCCAGCTCGATCCCAGGGATCGTGCGACGCCGAGCGACATGCGCGGGATTTATTTGCGAGGGAAGGGCGGGCAGCTGGTCCAGCTCGACGCCCTGGCAAACGTGCAGGAAGGGGTCGGCGCGCGGCAGATCAATCACTTCAACCGGATTCCCTCGTTCACGTTGTCGGCGTCGCTGACGCCGGGGCTCGCGCAGGGCGAGGCGCTCGATTCGATCGATGCGGTCGCGCGGCAGTTGCTGCCGCCCGGGACCACCACGGCGCTCTCCGGAGAATCACGCGAGTACAAGGAGAGCGGGAGCGCCATCTACTTTGCGTTCGTGATCGCGCTCATCGTCGTGTTCATGGTGCTCGCCTCGCAGTTCGAATCGCTGTTGCACCCCTGGACGGTGCTCCTGGCTGTGCCGCTCGCCATCACCGGTGCGCTGGCGACGCTGAAGTTCGCGGCGATCATCCATCGATCCGGTGCGACGATGAACCTGTACAGCCAGATCGGAATGATTCTCCTGATCGGCCTGGTGAGTAAGAACTCGATTCTGCTCGTCGAATACACGAACCAGCTGCGAGAGAAAGGCCTCGACGTCGTCGCGGCGGTCCTCGAGGCGGGCCGGATCCGGTTTCGCCCGATTCTCATGACGTCCGTAGCGACGATCATGGGCGCGGTGCCGGTCGCCTGGGGCGTCGGCGCGGGTTCTGCGTCCCGGAAGCCGCTCGGGTACGCGATCGTGGGCGGCGTGTTCTTCTCCACGGCGCTCACGCTGTTCGTCGTGCCGGTGGCGTACGTGCTGTTCGACTCCGCGGTGCAGCGGTTCCGCGCGCGACGTGGCCGGTTAGTCCCGGTGCCTGGGGAGGGCGACTGATGCTGGCGTTGTTGCTCGCCCTGCAGGGCGCGGTGTCTCCGGCGCAGGCACCGACCGACTCGCTGCCGCAGGTCACGCTCGTCGAAGCGCTGCAGCGCGCCGCACGGCTCGACCCGAATTACGTCGCGGCGCTCGGCCAGGTGGACAACGCGGCGTGGGCGCGGCGCAATGCATTTGCCGTGTTCGTGCTGCCGTCGGTCGCAATGACCGTGAATCGGCAAAGCACGGATCCGGCGGGTTTCTTTTTCACCGATTCGCTGCTCCGGCTCAAGACCACGTGGTCGGCGCAACTTTCCGCACGCTACGATCTGTTCACGGGCGGCCAAAAGTTCGCGGAACTCGCGCGGTCTGGTGCCGCGCTGCAGGGAGCGCACGCGGACGAACTGCGCCAGCGGTTTGCGACCGCGCTGCTGACCGAGTCGGACTATTACGCGGTGCTGCAGAACGCCGAGCTGGATCGCGTCGCGCGTGAGCGGCTCCGCCGCGCCCGCGAGCAGCTCGCCGTGGCGCGGGCGCGCGTCTCGTCCGGTGCGGCCGTGTCGACCGATTCACTCACCCTCCGGCTCGAGCTGACGCGCGCCCAGGTGGCGCAGCTCCAGCAGGGATCTGCGTTGCGGATCGCGCGGCTCGAGCTGGGTCGCCGTGTCGGCGCGGCTGGACCGGTCGACGCCGCACCGCTGGACTCCGTCGCTGCTCCGGAGCTCCCGGTCACGCTGGCCGACGCGATCTCGGAAGCCGCTCGGCAGGGCCCCGACTATCGGGCGGCGGCCGCCAACGAGCGCGCTGCCAGCGCCGCGTATCGCGCCGAGTTAGGCAACTACCTGCCGCACGCAACGCTGACATACACGAAGCTCTCGTTGGGCACGAAGTTTTACCCGAACGACCTGTTCAAGCAGACGAATCTCACGCTCGGCATCTCGTTCCCGATATGGAACAACGGGCAACGAGAGCTTGCGCTCTCGCGGGCGAACGTGAACAAAGAAATTGCCCGCGCACGGCGGCAGGACATGGATCGCGCGGTGCAGCATGACGTCACAGCGGCGTACGACGCATATGTGACGGCCCGTGCCACCGCGGAGTTCGCGACACAAGGCCTTGTGGTCGCGCGTGAAAGCTTCCGCGTGCAGCAAACGCGCTATTCGAGCGGCGCGACGACGATTCTCGACCTGCTCGAAGCCGAAGTAAACTTGTCGCAGGCCGAAGCCGATCTGGTCCAGGCCCGCTACGGGTGGCGACTGGCGCTCAGTGGGCTCGAGATGATCCTCGGCAAAAGACTCTTTACCGATAAGGAACCACAGTAATGTCGCACCGCGCTCTTGCTGTTCTGCTCCTGCTCGCGGCTCCAGCCGCGTGCAAAAAGGCCAACTCCGCGGCAGGCGGCGGACCGGGTGGCGGTGGTTTCGCCATGCCCGTCGAAGTCGCAGCCGCCATCCGCGACACGGTCGTCGACGCGATCGCGGCAACCGGCCAGATCGAAGCGATCCAGTCGATCGAGCTGCGGCCCGAAGTCTCCGGTCGCATTACTGACCTCCTCGTGCGGGAAGGCCAGGAGGTCGGCGCAGGCACGGCGCTGTTCAAGGTGGATGACGCGGAGCTGAAGGCGCAGGTCGCCCAGGCCGAGGCGGAGCGGCAGCTCGCGCGCCAGGCGCTGGAGCGCACCAAGCAGCTGATCGCGCAGAACGCCTCGTCGACATCCGATCTCGAGCAGGCCGAAGCCAAGTCGCGCGGCGCCGACGCCAACTACGACCTGCTGAAGACGCGACTCGACCGCACCCTGGTCCGCGCGCCGTTCGCGGGCGTCATCGGCCGCCGGCTCGTGAGCATCGGAACGTACGTGTCGCCCCAGACCCCGCTGATCACGCTGCAGTCGGTGAATCCGCAGCACGCTTCGTTCGACGTTCCGGAGCGCTATGCCGACCGGCTGCGCCGGGGGCAGCTCGTGAGCTTCCAGGTCGCCGCGCTGCCGGGGAAGAACTTCTCAGGCGAGGTCGTATTCGTAGACCCCGTGGTCTCGCTGCCGGGCCGCACGATTCTCATCAAGGCGCGCGTCCCGAACAACGAGCATCAGCTCCAGGCTGGCATGTTCATCGAGGCGCGGCTCGCGACCAATATTCGACCCAATGCCGTCGTCGTGCCCGAGGACGCGCTGCTCCCGATGCAGGGCGCGACCTTCGTGTGGGTGGTGAAGGACGCCAAAGCCAGTCAGCGGCAGGTGACGGTCGGTGTTCGCACCGCGGGCTGGGCGGAGGTCCAGAGTGGTGTCGAAGCCGGCGATCAGGTCGTCGTCGGGGGTCTGGAGCGGCTGTTCCCCAACGCGCCCGTGATGGCTCGCGTCGTCGAGCGGCACCGCGGCGCCCCGACGGGACAGGAATCGACGGCGGCAACGAATCGGCCGGCAGCGGGCGGGGCAGCGCCGCCCGCGTCACCGGCCAAGGATTCAACCAAGCACTAGCAGACTAGCGGACGGGGCGCTCCGGCAGCGGCTGGAGCGTCATCCGCGTGTTGCGGAAAACCATCTGCGCGATTTCCTGCGCGCGCGCCGCGAGCGCCGCGTCCTTCTTCTGGATCACTTCGGCCATCGTGTAGAACGTCAGCCCGTACAGGTCGAGGATTCCCTTCGACGGCTCGTCCACCCAGCCGCGCGGCCGCTGCCGTGAGGCGGCGTCGATGTGGTAGACGTCGAACAACAGCCGCGTGGTGCGCGGCACGTTGACGTAGCCCAGCGACTGCACGCCCTGGATGCTGTCCGACTGCACCAGCTCTTTGGGGCGCAGCACGCGCGCGAATCCATGGCCCTCGAGGTGCGACGTAAACCCGAACTGATCGGCGTACAGCCCCACCGTGCGTGAGAAATAGATCGGCCGCTTGCCGAGCTGATCCCGGATAGTCTGCAGCACGATGACGTCGGCGCGCTCGAGATATTGGCGCCCGAGCATCTGCGGATCGATGGTGACGCGCACCGTGTCGGCGCCCGTGCCGAGGCGCGCGGTGCGCTTGTCCTCGAGGATGTAGAACTGCTCCAGCGCGGCGAGCTGCGCGTCGCTGAGCGTCATCAGCCGGTCGGTCGGCATCGGCCACTGTTTGCCGCGATAGATCGCCGGTGCGTTCAGCGAATCGAACGGCGTGACCGGCCGCGCCTGCAGCTGCCGGATGTACCAGTCGGTGTTCGCGAGCGAGAGGTTGAGGACCGTGACGTCCTTGCGGATGCCTTCGACCTCCTGGGCGTACCACAGCGGGAACGTGTCGTTGTCGCCCGCGGTGACGAGCACGCCGTAGGGCTCCACCGATTGCAGCACGTCGTAGGCAAAGTCGCGCGCCAGCGTCTCGCCCTTGCGGGAGGCAGTGAGGCGGTTGCCGAAGAGGGGAACCAGGGCCAGCGCCATGATGAGCGGAGTGCCGTACAGCCAGCGGCGCGTCTCATCCGGCTGGCGTTCCCGGAACCAGTCTCCCACTCCTTCCAACATGGCGGCGAGTCCCATCGCCACCCAGATGCCCCAGATCGCGAACGAGACCATGAAGAAGTAGTCGCGCTGGCGCACCTCGTGCGCGGCGAGCGGCTGCTCGGGATGCAGCGAGAAGCCGTACTTGAAGTTCAGATAGAAGACGAGCGCGAGCGTGAACGTGAACATGAGCACCGTCATGGCGAGGGCGGTGCGCTTGTCGGCGCGCCAGTGGCGCATCGCGCCGATGCCGCCGACGAACGCGAACACGACCGCGCTGACGCGCTGCACGCGCTCCGACCAGTCATGCGCGAACTGCCAGCTGAAATACTGCGCGTAGTTGACGATCTGCGCCCAATACAGGGCAGCGGTGTGACCCGTGTTGCCGCTGCCGGGCGGCTGCGTGGGATTGTCGAAGATCGACGGCTTGCCGTACTGCACGCGGAAAATGACGTCCCACAGCGCCCGCCAGGTGGTCGGCTCCCCTTCGTTGATCGGCGGATGGAAGCCGGCGCGAATCGGGAGATAGGTGTAGACCGACAGCCCCACGACCGCGACGAGGAGCGCCGCGACCGCGAACGAGGCGTTGCCGGCCGAGATCGCGTACACCAGGGCGGCGAGGAACAACACGCCCGCGACGGCGATCGGCTCCCAGCTCTCGAGCCCGAGCGTCAGCAGCAACCCCCACACGCTGGTGACCACCAGGAACTGCGACCACTCGAGGCTGCGCTCGGCATCGGACGCGGGCCGCTGCTTCTTGAGCGGCGGATAGAGCAAGATGATCACGACGGGCCCGACGAGCACGCCCATCATGTGGTTCGTCGCGGTCAGGGCGAGCAGATAGATGATCAGCAGCAGGTGGTGATCGTGCGCCTCGCCGGCCGGCTGGTCGTCCCAGCGAACGATGAGCCACAGGATCAGCGCGATGGAGAGCAGGCTGAGCGTGTAGACCTTCTCGTTGACGACGGACTGATTCCACACGGTGAATGCGGTGGCGGAGACGAGGGCGCCGGCCAGCGCCGCGATGCGCCGCGGCCACAGCACCGGCACGAAGGAGCGGAGCCAGCGCTCCGCGATGAGGAACCAGCAACCCGCCGAGATCGCGCTCGTGACGGCGGCGAACAGATTGATCCGCTCCGCGTAGGCGCGGGCGAGCGGCAGCAGGCCGAACACGTGCGCCATGAGTACGAACAGCGGATTGCCGGGCGGGTGCGGGATGCCCAGCGTGTACGCCGCCGTGATGTATTCCGACGTATCCCAGAACTGCGTCGTCGGCGCGAGCGTGAGGACGTAGAGTATCAGCGCGCCGAGCGAGACGCAGGCCGCCATCAGATATGGAGGCTTGACGGCCTGTAAAGGCGTGCTAACTGCGTGTTGCGGCGTGCGGCCAGTCGGAGTCGCGCGAGGCGGATAGGTCGTCGTCATAGGCCCAATAATCTAGTGTCGGAACTGCCGCATACCGGTCAGGATCATGGCCAGATCGTGTTGATCCGCCGCCGCAGTGACCTCGGCGTCTTTGACCGATCCCCCCGGCTGAATGATGGCGCTCACCCCAGCCGCCGCCGCTTCCTCCACCCCGTCCGGGAAGGGGAAGAAGGCGTCGCTGGCG
The DNA here is from genome assembly GCA_003221075.1 of Gemmatimonadota bacterium. Classification (GTDB taxonomy): domain Bacteria; phylum Gemmatimonadota; class Gemmatimonadetes; order Gemmatimonadales; family GWC2-71-9; genus 20CM-2-65-7. Next base: position 859 of record QHUF01000266.1, on the reverse strand, counting down.
AGCACGGCCTCGCGGGGGTCGTGACCCTGCTGCCGCGCTTTGTGAACGGCCAGGAATGACGAATCCACACGGCTCATCTGGCCCGCGCCGATCCCGATCGCCGCCTCGTCCTTCACGAGGATTATGGCGTTCGATTTGATAGACCCCACCGCCGCCCAGGCGAACCGTAAGTCGTTCCATTGCGCATCGGTGGGTCGCCGAATCGTGGCGACCCGCCACTTGGACTCGTCCGCGACGGCGCTGTAGCGGAACCGGTCCTGCACCAGGAATCCGCCGCGGACGCGCTTGTAGTCGAGTGCCTGATCGTCGGCGAACTTCGGGAGCTCCACGACCCGCAGGTTTTTCTTCTCCTTGAACACCGCGAGCGCGTCGGCGTCCACCCGCGGCGCGACCACGACCTCCACGAACAGCTCGCGCATCGCCTCGGCGGCGGCGCGGTCGACCACGGTGTTGAAGGCAATCACGGAGCCGAACGCCGACGTGCGGTCGGTCGCGAGCGCGCGCGTGTAGGCATCGGCGGCGTTCCGGCCCAGCGCGATGCCGCACGGCGTCGTGTGCTTGATGATGACGCAGGCGGCGCGCGCGTCCCGGCTCTGCCACGGCGCCACGGCCATCACCGCGGCATCCACGTCGAGCAGATTGTTGAACGAGAGTTCCTTGCCGTGCAGCTGATGCATGTCGCGCAGCCCGGGCTCGTCCGTCACGTAGAGCGCGGCGCGCTGATGCGGATTCTCTCCGTAGCGGAGCGCCTGCTGCCGCCGCAGCCCCACGCTCAGCGTGGGCGGCAACGACTCCTCAGAGCGCGACAGGTAGCCCAGGATCGCGGCGTCGTACGCCGCGGTGTGCGCGAAAACTTTCG
>QHUF01000265.1 GCA_003221075.1 Gemmatimonadota bacterium | reverse complement strand
CCGCGAGCGTGGCAACCGCGGGAGTCACCTGCACCGTCGCCACGACGTTCGCCTCGGGGTCCACGGAGGAGTCGTTGCATGCGGGCAGGAGGGAGAGACCGAGAGTCAGTCCGAGCGCGTGACGGCGGGAGATCACGGTTGCTGCCCGGTCACGGCGCCACCGGCGTTGGTGTCAGTCGGGACATGGTGGTGCCGTCACCCAGCTGACCATCGCCGTTGAAGCCCCAGCAATAGGCGATGTTCGCAGTTGTGACACCACACGTGTCGTTGCTCCCGACCGCTACGCGCGTGAAGATCAGGTTTCCCGTAACCAGCCTGGGCACGAGCCGCTGCGTGGTCGTACTGTCGCCCAGCTCGCCACTGTTGTTCGCCCCCCAACAGTAGGCCGCGCCATTCGCGGTGACTCCGCAGGTGTGAACGAATGCCGCACTCACGTGAACGAAGTTGAACCCGCCCACTACCAGAGTCGGCGTGAGTCGCTGTTCGGTGGTCCCGTCGCCGAGCTGGCCGTAATGATTCAGGCCCCAGCAAAAGGCTTTGCTGTCGGTTGTGACCCCACACGCGTAGCGGTCTCCGGCGCTCACGTGATCAAACAGCAAGCCACCGGGAACGGCTGTGGGCACAGGCTGGTTGACGGTCGTGCCGTCCCCCAATTCGCCCCAGCCGTTGTAGCCCCAGCAATACGCCCGATGATCCAGGGTGACACCGCAGGTGAATTCCTCGCCAGCGCTCACCTCGACAAATTCCAGATCGCCCCAGACCGCAACGGGCGTGAGCCGAGAAACGGTCGTGCTATCGCCCAGCTCGCCGCCGCCGTTTGCACCCCAGCAGTAGGCGCGGCGGCCGCCGGTCACGCCGCACGTATGCAGCGCGCCGACGGCGACCTGTACGATGCTCGAGCCGCCCACCACGGGCGTCGGCGTGTTTCGTTGCTCCGTGGTGCCGTCCCCGAGCTGGCCCTGGTCATTGGAGCCCCAGCAGTACGCTCCGCCCTCCGTCAGCACACCGCACGTGCGGTAACCGATCAGCAACGGCGTGGCCATCACCTGGCGGAATGTCAGGCCTCCCGTCACGCGTGTGGGAATGAGACGCGGCTCGGTCGTCCCGTCCCCCAGCTGCCCGGGACGATTCCACCCCCAGCAATACGCGAACGACGAAGTGGTGACGCCGCAGGTGTGTGCGCTCCCGGACGTGATGGCCGCCATCGCGAGCGCGACGCGAAACGGAGCACTTGTGGCGCTCTGGAGAGCGGGCGCGGTGGCAACGAGCGTGTAGTCGCTCCTCGGCTCGTCGATCCGTAGGTCCGTGAAGGTGGCCACGCCCGCGACGGCAAAAACAGTCGTTGTGCCGTTGAGCGGCGTACCTCCTGAAGGTCCAGCGAGCGACACGCTGACCGGGTACGTCGCGTTGGTGTCGGTGTTGCTGAACTGGTCGAGGATGGCCACCTGCGGCGCGGGGCTGATCGGCACGGCGCCCTCGGCGCGCGAATCGCCGAGCTGCTCGCGATGAAGGTGCCGGAGGGGTTGCTCGGCAAGCTCGCGATGCTGCCGCGGCTCGCGGAGGTCGCGAAGTTCCCGCCCAAGACGGTCGGCCGTCCCGCCTGCCAGACCACCGTGCTTCAGGAATCGGATGTGGACCTCGCCCAGTTCCCCGTTCCGATCTGCTGGCCCGAGGACGGCGGGCCGTACATCACGCTCGGTGGAGTCATAACGAGGGACCCGGGATCGGGGGTTCGGAATGTGGGGATGTATCGCGTGCAGGTGCTGAGCAAGAACACGCTGGCGATGCATTGGCAGCGGCATAAGGTCGGTGCCGCGCACTGGCGTACGATGGCGGAACGCGGTGAGAGGATGCCCGTGGTGATCGCCCTCGGGGGAGATCCCGCCAGCATCTATGCGGCCTCGGCGCCGCTGCCGCCGACGATCGACGAGTTTCTGTTCGCCGGCTTCCTGCGCGGCGAGCCGGTGCGTCTCGCCAAGGCGGTGACGTGCGATCTCGACGTGCCCGCGGAGGCGGAGATCGTGATCGAAGGCTACATCGACCCGCGCGAGGAGTTGGTGCTCGAGGGGCCGTTCGGCGATCACACCGGCTTTTACTCGCTCGCCGACTACTATCCGAAGGTGCACGTCACGGCGATCACCTTCCGCGACGATCCGATCTGGCCGCACACCATCGTCGGCCGGCCGCCGATGGAGGACTATTACCTCGGCCACGCCACCGAGCGGATTTTTCTGCCGCTGCTCAAGCTCACGATTCCCGAGATCGTGGATCTGCACATGCCGGCCGAGGGGATCTTTCACAACCTCGTATTCGTGAGCATCGACAAGCAGTACCCGGGCCAGGCCTACAAAGTGATGAACGGCCTGTGGGGGCAGGGCCTGATGTCGCTTGCCAAAGTGATCGTCGTGGTGGACAAGGACGTCAACGTGCGCGACCCCAAGGAAGCCTGGTGGGTCGCGCTCAATCACATCGATCCCGAGCGCGATGTCCGTTTTACCATGGGACCGATCGACGTGCTCGACCACTCCAGCCGCGGCTTCACCTATGGCTCGAAGATGGGAATCGACGCGACGCGGAAATGGAAGATTTGGGCATTGAGCTCTGAGATGCGCGAAGGCCAGACGTTTGGTGGCGAATCCCTCCTGGTCCGTTACATCAACTTTGTAAAGCTCCCTCATACAGTCTTCGCTCTTCCCTTCGCGCTCCTGGGCGTCATCGTCGCATCATACAAGCAGCCGGTGACGTGGCGTGTCGCGATCCTCGTGATCGTCGCGTTTACGGCCGCCCGCTTCGTCGCGATGGGCTTCAATCGCATCGCGGACCGTCGCATCGACGCGAGAAATCCCCGCACGCAGAGCCGAGAGCTGCCAACCGGCCGTCTCACGATCAGCCAGGCGTGGGCCGCGGTGATCGGCGCGATGGTGGTGTTCCTCTTCGCGGCATGGGCGCTGAATCCGTTGTGCGCGGCGCTCGCGCCGGTCGCCCTCATCTGGATCGCCACGTACAGCTACACGAAGCGATTCACGGACTGGACCCATCTCTGGCTCGGCGGCGCGCTCGCGATCGCGCCGGTGGGCGGCTATGTCGCGATCACGGGCGCCTGGAGCGAGCCGTGGTGGCTGCTGCTGGTCATCGCGCTGGCGGTGATGTGCTGGGTCGCAGGCTTCGACATCTTCTACGCGCTGCAGGACGAAGCCTTCGATCGCGTCGAGCGGTTGCGATCACTCGTCGTGCGGCTGGGCCAGGCGCGTGCGATCTTCGTCGCGAAACTACTGCATGGCATCTCGATCGCGGCGCTGGTGGCGTTCGGGTACGGAGCGGGGTTGGGGCTCGCCTACTACCTCGGCGTGGCAATCGGGGCGGGTTTGATCGCCTGGGAGCATCAACTGGTCCGACCTGGCGACCTATCGCGATTGAACGCGGCGTTTTTTACGGCCAACGGGATCGTCAGTATTGTCGTGTTCCTTGGTGCCCTCGTGGACCGCGTCCTATGAACAGCGTGCGCCGTGCGCAGTCCGCCGTGCGCCGGAAACCCGATGCCTCCCGGCGCACAGCGCACGGCTCACGGCGCACGTCTCCGCCGCCGCGCCCACCCGCTCATCCGAAACGCTCCCCAACGCCGAATCGGCGCGGGCGCTAGGAATCAGGGAGTGGGCTTAACGCCGAGCCCCGCCAGGTCGAGCAGGAACGCATACTCAAACGCCACGTCGCGCCAGCGCTTGTAGCGGCCCGATGCCCCGCCGTGTCCCGCCTCCATGTTCGTTTGCAGAATCAGGCGGTTGCTATCGGTTTTCATCGCGCGCAGCCGGGCAGTCCACTTCGCCGGTTCGACATACAGCACCTGCGTGTCATACAAACCGGCCGTGATCAGCAGGTTCGGATACGCCTTCCGCGCGACGTTGTCATACGGTGAATACGACAGCATGTACCGGTAGAATGTCGAATCATGGGGATTGCCCCACTCATCGTATTCACCGGTCGTCAACGGAATCGTCGAGTCCATCATCGTGGTGATCACGTCGACATAGGGCACGCCCGCGATGACGCCCTTGAACAGCTCCGGCCGCATGTTGACGACCGCCCCCATGAGGAGCCCACCGGCGCTGGCCCCTCGCGCAAACAGGCGATCCGAGGACGTGTAGCCGCGGCGGATCAGATCATCTGCGACGTCCACGAAATCGGTGAAGGTGTTCTTTTTCTGGAGTTGCCGGCCGTTTTCGTACCACGCGCGCCCCATTTCGGACCCGCCCCGAATGTGTGCGATGGCGAACGCGAAGCCGCGATCGAGTAGCGAGAGTCGGTCCGACGAGAACGTCGGATCCGAGCTCGATCCGTACGACCCGTAGCCGGTGAGCAGCAACGGGGCGGGGCGGGCGATCCCCTTGCGGTACACGAGGGAGACGGGCACCCGCGCGCCGTCGCGCGCGGTGGTAAAGAATCGCTCGCTCACATAGTTCGCGGGATCGAAGCCGCCGAGGATCTGATCACGCTTGAGCAGCGTCTTCTGCCGCGTCTTCATGTCGTAGTCGTACGTCGACGACGGGGTTGTAAGGGACGTGTATCCGTAGCGCAGCACCGGCGTGTCGAACTCGAGATTGGTGCTGACATAGGCGAGATACGCCGGCTCGCCGAAGTCGAGGTAGTACTCGTTCTGCCCCCCCCCGGTCCAGGGGCGCACGCGCAGCTGTACCAGGCCGTCCTTCCGCTCCGTCAGCACGAGGTAGTCCTTGAAGAACTCGAAATCCTCGAGCAGCACGTCGGCGCGGTGCGGAATGACTTCTTCCCAGTTGTCCCGGCCGGGCCGCGCGACAGGCGTGCGCATGAGCCGGAAATTCTTCGCGTGGTCGTTGGACAGGATGTAGAAGTAGTCGCCGAAATGGTTGGCGTGGTACTCGTGCCCCCGCTCGCGCGGGAAGATCACCTTGAACGGCGCGTCGGGTTGATCGGCCCGAATGTAGCTGTACTCGGTCGCCATCGTTTGCGAGGACTGAATCATGATGTACGCACGGGACTTCGTCTTGGAGACACCAACGTAATACGTCTCATCCTTGTCTTCGTACACCATCTGATCGGTCGCTGCCGGTGTGCCGAGTTTGTGACGATAGACCTGATACGGTCGCACAGACACGGAATCGGGCTTCGTATAAAACAGCGTGCGGTTGTCCTCGGCCCAGGCAATGCCGCCGATGGCGCGCGGGATGACGTCGGACAGCATTTCGCCGGTGCGCAGGTTCTTGAATCGAATCGAGCTGACACGACCACCGGTGGTGTCGGCCGCGAACGCGAGCAGATCCTCGCCGGAGCTGACCTCCCACGCTCTGATCAGGAACGTCGCCTTCCCCTCGGCGAGCGCGTTGGCGTCGATCATGATCTCTTCCGGGGCGCTCACTGAACCGCGCTTGCGGGCGTAGATGGGATAGTTCTTCCCTTCTACGAGCCGCGTATAGTAGAAATAATTGCCCTCACGGAACGGCACGGACTGGTCGTTCTGGAGCACGCGGCCTTTCAGCTCGTCGTAGAGTCGTTCCTGCAAAGCCTCCGTATGCGCCATGACGGCTTTGGTGTACGCATTCTCGGCTTCGAGGTATTTGATGACTTCCGGATTACTCCGTTCCTTGAGCCAGTAGTACTGGTCGATGCGCACGTTGCCGTGCTCATCGAAGCGATGCGGCCGCACCGCCGCCATCGGTGGAGTGAGCGACGGCGTGGTGGTGGCGGTCGCGGGCGCCTGGGCGAGAATGACGCCGGGGAAAAGCACGGCCAGCAGAGGCAGCGACCGGATAGCTGCGGGCATCGGAGACCTCAGACGAGTGGGAGTCTGTTCTCGAATTAACGCCCGCGCGACCGCCCTAGCCAGAGGGTATGTTTCGGGCCGTGTCAGGACCTTCTCCTCCTGTCGTTTTCGCGATCACCGGTGCCTCCGGAGCACCGTACGCCGTGCGTCTGCTCGAAGTGCTCGCCACGAATCATGTGCCGACCTGGCTGCTCATCTCCGCGCACGGTTGGCGGCTGCTTGCCGAGGAATGCGGGATCAAGGACGAAGCCGGCCTGAAGCAGGCGACGGGCGGTGATTGGGGCTGCGTGCGCCTGTTCAATGACTCGGACCGCGGCGCCGAGCCGGCGTCGGGGTCGGTGAAGACATTGGGCATGGTGGTCTGCCCGTGCTCGATGGGGACGCTCGCCGCGATCGCCCATGGCACCAGCCGATCGCTGATCGAGCGCGCCGCTGACGTCACGCTCAAGGAGCGGCGCAAGCTCGTGCTGGTCCCGCGCGAGACGCCGCTCTCGCTCTTGCATCTACGCAACATGGCGCTGGCCTTTGAGGCGGGTGCTGTCGTGATGCCGGCAGCGCCGGGGTTTTATCAGAGACCCAGGGAGATCGGCCAGCTGATCGACTTCATCGTCCAGCGTATCGTCGACCAGCTCGGGCTCGAGATCAAGTTGATCAAGCCCTGGCAAGGGTGACGATGGACGTCCGGCAGCTGTTGGCGCGCGACGTGACGCCGGAGCTGTATCGCGAGATCCGCGAGCTGTGGAAAGCACATTCGATTGCCGAAGACAAACGCGACATCGCCGGGCTGATCGCGACGTTGACGCCGGATTGCGTGTATCAGGTCTTCCCCGACGGCGGTCGCTGGGAGGGCCACGCGGGCGCGACACGTTTCTATATGGAATTGCTGAGCGCGTTTCCCGACATCCACTTTGATCTGCAGACGATCGTCATCGGGCCTCAGGGCGTGTGCGAGGAGGCCCGAGTGACCGGTACGCACAAGGGAAAGTGGCTCGAGCGCACGCCGATCGGCGAGCGGGTCACCTTTCGGGTAGTAATTTTCTTTCCATGGGATTCCAAAGGGCGGAAGTTCGCCGGGGAGCGGGTATTCGTGCTGCCATGAGTTTTCTCGTCGCCGGCCTCGCGCTGGTTTCGCTCGCGTCGGCGCAGGACACGACGCTCTACACGCACGCCGACACGCTGCGCGGCTCCAACGGACCCGCGCGGGCCTGGTGGGACGTGCAGTTCTACGACTTGCACACGCGGGTGAATCCGCAGGATTCGAGCATCAGCGGCTGGAATGGCATCACGTACCGCGTTCTGCAACCCGCGCGCGAGATGCAGATCGATCTGCAGATGCCGCTCGTGGTTGACAGCATGGTCCAGGACCGCCGGAAGCTCAATTACCGGCGCGACGGCAATGCGTTCTTCGTGACGCTGACGGCACCACAACGTGCCGGGGCGACGCGGACGATCACGGTGTGGTATCACGGCAAGCCACGGGTCGGGCGGCGACTGCCTTGGGACGGGGGGTTCACATTCCCCAAGGACAGTCTGGGCCGGCCGTGGATCGCGACCGCGAACGAAGGTCTGGGCGCCAGCGTCTGGTGGCCCACCAAAGACTACCTGGCCGACGAGCCGGACAGCCAGCGGATCGCGATCACCGTGCCCGATCCGCTGATCGACGTCTCGAACGGCCGGCTGCGGAGCACCACGAAGAATGGCGACGGCACCACCACGTATGAGTGGTTCGTGACGAGTCCGATCAACACCTACAACGTCACAATCAACGCGGGCTACTATACGCACGTCAGTGACACGCTCGCCGGCGAAGCGGGAAAGCTGTCATTCGATTTCTGGCCGCTCGATTACCACGTCGACACCGCGCGGCGGCAGTTCCGCCAGGTGATCCCGATGATGCGGTGCTTCGAAAAATGGTTCGGTCCGTACGCCTGGTACGCCGACGGCTACAAGCTGGTCGAGACGCCGCACCTCGGCATGGAGCATCAAAGCGCCGTTGCCTACGGCAATCATTTCCTCAACGGCTACCTGGGCCGCGACTTGTCGGGCACAGGGCTCGGGTTGCAATGGGATTTCATCATCGTGCACGAGAGCGCCCACGAGTGGTGGGGCAACAACATCTCGGCCCAGGATCACGCCGACATGTGGCTACATGAGAGCTTCGCGAATTACGCGGAGGGGATCTACACGGAGTGCCTTCTGGGGAAGAGCGCGGGCGCGGCCTACATGATCGGCGCGCGCCGCGGCGTCCGGAACGACCGGCCCGTCGTTCCGGTCTTTGGAGTGAACGCGCAGGGCTCGGGCGACATGTATCCCAAGGGCGGGAACATGCTGCACACGATCCGCGCGATCATCGACGACGATGCGAAATGGCGTGACATCCTGCGCGGGCTGAACAAGACGTTCTACCACCAGACCGTCACCGGCAAACAGGTACAGGACTACATCAGCCGCGAGGCGGGGATCGATCTGAGCAAGGTGTTCGCGCAGTACCTCACGACGACGCAGATCCCCGTGTTCGAATACCGGGTCGAGGGTGGGAAGCTCTCCTACCATTGGACGAACGTCGTATCCGCGTTCGACATGCCGGTCCGGGTGAACGTACCGGGGCAGGGCACACGGATCCTGCATCCGACGGAGACGTGGCAGTCGCTGGACGCTGGCTCCCCCAACGCGGGCGACCTGAGTGTCGACGAGAACTTCTACGTCACGGCGCGCGCGATCGGACCGGCGACCGGCAGGTGAGACTGGGCGTCATCTCGGATACGCACGGCGTGCTGAGGCCCCAGGTCTTCGAGATCTTCAAGGAAGTCGATCACATCCTGCATGGCGGGGATGTGGGGCGCAGCGATCTCCTGGTCGAGCTGCGCGCGCTGGCACCGGTGACGGCGGTGTACGGCAACAGCGACGGCTTCGAGCTGCGCTCGCAACTACCGCAAGTTGCCGAAATCGAGTTGGATGGTTTCCCGATCGTTGTCACGCACGGCGACCAATTCGGCAGCCCCAATCCTAGCAAGTTGCATGAGGCCTTTCCCGACGCCGAGATCATCATTTTCGGGCATAGTCATCGGCCGCTGCTCGAGCTGGTGGACAAGACGGTGACGGTGATGAATCCGGGTGGGGCGGGGGCGCCCCGATTTGGGATTCCGCCGAGCGTCGGGGTTCTGGAGCTCGAGGCAGGAATTCCGCCGCGCGGAAGGATTGTAGCACTTCAGTGAGACTCGGCGTTGCGGTCTTGCTCGTCGCGGCTCTCGGGTGCGCCAGCCATGCAGCTCCTCCTCCCGATCGACGCCCCGCCCCAAGTCCCGCGAGGCCAGCTACGGTGGACGACATGCTGCGCGGCGATCTGTCCGCAGACCATGCGTTCGCCTGGTCCGCAGGGAGGCCGCTCGCCTGGAGCGACTTCCAGGGGTCCCCGCCCTCGAAGGGTTCGGAGGGCGCGAAGACCTCGTACACGCTGTACTCCGGCTGGAAATGCCGAGGTGATGCGTTCGAGTTTGGGGTGATCGCCGGATTCCGGCCGCGGCAGTCCTGGGTCAAGACGATCGTACTGAACGACAGCACGCAGCGAGGCACTATCCTGCGCCACGAACAGACGCATTTCGATCTGGCGGAGGTGCACGCCCGCCGGATGCGGCGGGCATACAGGGATCTGGCCCGCCCCTGCGCACGGACCGATGCGGAGCTGAGTGCCCTGGCTGAGCGGCTTGCCCAGGAGGAGAAAGCCGAGCAACGCCGCTACGATACCGAGACGAACCATGGGCTGCTGGCGGAGCAGCAGGGCGCTTGGAGCCGAGACGTCGCGCGGCGACTCGGCGGCCCGTAGGGGTGGAACGGAAAACGGCTGGCTCGTGTCTAACTTACGGCTTCCCCGTGAGGTAACACCATGCGTGCACTTCGACTTCCCTCGCTGGCAACGCTGCGCGCGTTCCGTCCCACTCGGCGGCAACTGATCGGGATCGGAATCGCCATTCTCGTCCCCAGCGCCTGGCTGCTGGCGCGGGGTCCCGCGGCCCCGGACAATTCCCTCGTCGCTCGCGTCAAGCGCGGTCCGTTTGCCGTCA
>QHUF01000264.1 GCA_003221075.1 Gemmatimonadota bacterium | reverse complement strand
GCAGCGCGCGCTGCACGGCGGCGCGCATGACCTCTCGCGGGGCGGCGGTGCCGGGGAAAAACCGTTCGAACGCCGCCGCGCCCTGCTGGACGAGCATCTCGCGACCATCCATGGCTTCGATCCCGCGCTCGCGGAGCGCGTGGACCCACCGCGTTTCACCAGGCGCGTAGACCAGGTCCAGCGCGCGTTGCACCCCCGGGATGTGGTTGACGTCCACCGGGATCGGATCGTGTCCCGCGAGCCCCAGCGGCGTCGCGTTGATCGCGACATCGACCTCGATCGGTCCAGCCGCGACCGTCGTCGGGACGCCGATGCCGCTCGCCCACGCGGCGAACGCCTTCGCCCGTGCGGCATCGCGCGAGCGCACGAACAGCGTGGCGCCGCAGTCCGCCGCCGCCACCGCGGTCGCACGAGCGGACCCGCCAGTTCCTACCACCAGCCACCGCTCCCCTTTCTTGCCTGCCCCGATTTTTGCGAGCGCGCTCGTTACACCGAACACGTCGGTGTTGTCGCCGACGAGGGCTCCCCCGTCCTCTGTCCAGAACGTATTGCACGCGCCGACGCGGGCGCAGACATCCGTTTTCCGCGCGACGGATCCTTCGACTGCTTCCTTGTGCGGGACGGTGACATTGCCCGCACCGCCGATGGCGGCCTGCATCGCGAGCACCGCGGGCAGCGATGCGGGCGCCACGCGGAGGGCCACGTAGACCGCATCGAGCCCGAGCGCTCGACACGCGGCGTTGTACATCGCGGGGGAAAGGGAGTGGGCCACCGGGTCACCGATGACCGTGAGGAGACGCGTCTTAGCGCTGATCTCCACGCTTGCTCTCAGCGGCGAGACGGTCGGCAACGGCGGCGGAGAGCGCCTCGAGCTCCTGACAGGTGTCCCGGTACACGCCGAGATCGCCGCCAAAGGGATCGCTCACCTCGTCGCTGCCACGGCCCGCATACTCACCGAGCACGAAGACGCGGCCCTCGCCGCCCAGCTCGTCCACACGCGCGCGGTGATGACGTGCCATGGTGAGGATCAAGTCGGCGCCTTCGACCAGCTCGCGCGTCAGGAGGCGGGCGCGGTGTCCCGAGAGATCGAGGCCCCGCTCGAGGCCCACGAGATAGGCGCCTTCGGAGGCGGGCGCGCCGTCCCAGGCACCGGTGCCGGCCGACGTCACTTCGACTTCGAGACCGCGTTCCTCGAGCGCGCGCTCGAGCAGCGACGCGGCGAGCGGGCTGCGGCAGATGTTGCCGGTGCAGACGAACAGGACGTGCTGAATCATGGCGCAAGGCGGCCGACGGCGCGGCGGAGCTCGTGCACGCTCAACGTTCCTTCGCGCACGATGTGCGCCTGCGGCCTGGTGCAATCAACCACCGTGGAAGGTGGCCGGTTCCCCAGCACCCCCCCGTCGAGGACGAGCAACTGCCCGGATGCCACCGCCGGCGCGAAGTCGCGCGCGATGGCGTCCGCGCCCGGGCCGGGCGGCTGGCCTGGCAGATTCGCCGACGTAGAGGTCAACGGCACACCCAGCGACGCAACGAGGTTGGCGATCCCCTGATGCGAGGTCCAGCGCACCGCAATTCCCCCGTCGGGCCCGCGCAGCAGATCCGGCAGCCGGCCGGAGCCACCGGGGAGAACCAGTGTGAGCGGTCCGGGCCAGAAGGCCCGCGCCAGCGCATCAGCCGAGGCGTTGAATGCCAACCCGTGCGCCTCAGCCATTCCCCGGTCGCTGATCAATAAGAGGAACGGCTTGCTCGCGGACCGGCCTTTCAGCGCGGCCAGCGCCGCGACGTCCGCCTGCACGGCGCGCGAGCCGAGGCCATAGACCGTTTCGGTCGGATAGGCGAGCAAGCCCCCTTTTCCCAAATGCTTCACCGCTTGGGGGATTGCCGCGGCAATCTCCGAATCCGATTGAAACGGAACGGGTTTCACCGCAGCTCACGGGCAAGAGCCTCGGCGATCCGGAAGTCGTCGGCTGTCGTGATCTTCACGTTGTAGGTCGAATCGAGGATCAACTCCACCGGAAATCCGGCCCGCTCGCACACCTCGGCGTCGTCACTCGGAGCGCCACCGTTGCTGGTCGCGCCGAGCTGTGCGTACGCGTCATGCAACATCTTCCGGGGAAAGCCCTGTGGCGTCTGCGCGCGCCAGATGCGCTCACGATCGACCGTGCGGGTAATCCGCGGCGTCGGCCGATCGGGGCCCAGGCCGACTTCCTTGAGCGTGTCGGCGGTCGGGACGGCGGCGACGGCGCCGACACCGGCACGCGCCCGGGCGATCACCGCATCGATCGTCTCCCTGCTCACGAACGGCCGGGCGGCGTCGTGGATCAGGATGATGGTTGCGTCGTCGGGAAGAGCGACGAGCCCGGCGCGGACGGAATCGGCACGGTGCGCGCCACCCGGCACGAACGCCAGCCGGTCGCCGCGCAGCTTGCCGAGCCACTCGGGCGGCCGCTCGGCGTATCCGGGCGGCAGGGCGACGACGACCTGTCGGACTTCGGGATGGCCGGTGAATGGACGGAGTGCGCGCAGCAGCATCGGAACGCCGACGATCGGACGGAACTGCTTCGGCTCGCCGGGGCCGGCGCGCACGCCCGCCCCCGCCGCCACGACTACGACCCCGACGTCAGGCTGCGAGACGACGGGTGAGCTCACCGATTCCCTCCAGCCCAATCACCTCGAGGTCACCGCTCGTTCCTCGCGACCGTGCCGACAGGAACACGCGCCGAAAGCCCTGGCGCGCCGCTTCAGCCAGGCGGCGCTCCACGCCGGCGACGGGCCGGATCTCGCCGCCGAGGCCGACCTCTCCGAGGAACAGTGCGTCGGCCGGCACGGGACGATCGTGGACGGTCGAGACGAGCGCGGCCAGGACGGCAAGATCGGTGGACGGCTCGATGAGCCGCACGCCCCCCGTCACGTTCACAAAGACGTCGAGATTTCCGAACGGCAGGCCGCCGCGCCGCTCGAGCACGGCGAGCAAGAGGGCCAGCCGGCGATGATCGAGACCGGTCGCCACGCGCTGCGGCGTGCCGAATCCCGCTTTCGAGGCGAGCGCCTGGATTTCGACGAGCATCGGGCGCGTCCCTTCCATCAGCGCGGTGACCGCCGATCCCGATGCGCCGGTGCTGCGACCGGCCAAGAAGGCCGCCGCGGGGTTCGCGACGGGCTCGAGGCCCGTCCCCGTCATCCGGAACACGCCGATCTCGTCGACCGAGCCGAATCGGTTCTTCACGGCGCGGAGGATCCGGTGATCGAGTGTCGTTTCGCCCTCGAAGTACAGCACGGTGTCCACGATATGCTCGAGCGTTTTGGGGCCGGCGATGCCGCCGCCTTTGGTCACGTGGCCGACGAGCACGACGGCGGGCCCCGACTCCTTGGCGAAGCGCATCAGCCGGGCGGCGCACTCGCGCACCTGCCCGACGTTGCCGGGCGCGCCTTCCAGCTCCTCGGTATAGGTGGTCTGCACCGAGTCGAGCAGCACGACGCTCGATTTCAGCTGCGTCGCGTGATGAATGATGGACTCGAGCCGTGTCTCCCCGAGAACGTGAATGTTGCCCGCGTCTTCTTCCAGACGATCGGCACGCAGTCGCAGCTGGTCCGGCGACTCCTCGCCCGAGACGTAGAGCGTCGAGACGCCCTGGCTCTCGAGCCGCGCCGCGCACTGCATCAGGAGGGTGGATTTGCCAATGCCGGGCTCGCCGCCGACGAGCACGACAGAGCCGGGGACGATGCCCCCGCCGAGCACGAAATCGAATTCGGCCAATCCGGTGCGCCACCGTTGCAGCGGAGTGGTGCCGATGTCGGACAGTCGGACGGTCTGACTGTCGGACTGAACAGACCGACCGTCCGACCGTCCGACCGTCCGACGAATCGGTTCTTCGGTAAGGGAGTTCCAAGCGCCACAGGCATCGCACCGCCCGCCCCACTTCGGCTGATCCGCGCCGCATTCGGTACAACGGAAAACCGACTTGCCTTTAGACACGCCCGGCCCCGGCCTCGAGCGAGGGGGCTTCGCGCGCCGTGTAGTTGTCGAAGCGCGTGTACTCTTTCTTGAAGTGCAGCTTTACCATACCGGTGGGCCCGTTGCGCTGCTTGCCGACGATCACCTCCGCGATGCCTTCGATGCTCTCGTTGGTCTTGGGATCGACCGGGCCGTCGTAGAACTCCTGCCGGTAGATGAAACAGACGACGTCGGCATCCTGCTCGATCGCTCCCGACTCGCGCAGATCGGAGAGCTGCGGTCGGCGGTGCTCACCGCCGCGCTGTTCAGGTGCGCGCGAGAGCTGGGAGATTGCGACGACGGGGACATCCAGCTCTTTCGCCAGCGCCTTGAGCGAGCGCGAGATGTAGGAAATCTCCTGCTGGCGGTTCTCGACGTCGCCCGGCCCCTGCATCAGCTGCAGATAGTCCACGATCACGAGGGCAATGTCGTGCTCGGCCTTCAACCGGCGTGCCTTCGACCGCATGGCCAGGGGTGTCAGGGACGGGGAGTCGTCGATCCAGATCGGCGCGGTGCCCAGCAATCCGGCGGCACGCGCCAGTTTCGGATAGTCGTCATCCCGGAGCTGGCCGCGGCGCAGCCGCTGCGCGTCGACCAGGCCCTCCGAGCAGAGCAGCCGTTGCACCAGCGCGTCCTTGGACATTTCGATCGAGAAGAAGGCGACACCCGTGTTGTGCTCGATCGCGGCGTGCTGGACGATGTTCAAGGCCAGCGCCGTCTTTCCCATCGATGGCCGGGCGGCGATAATGACCAGATCGGCGCGCTGGAAACCTGCCGTGAGACGGTCGAGATCGGCGAAACCGCTCGGCACGCCGGTGACCGAGCCGGCCCCCGACTGGAGTTGCTCGATCCGCTCCATGGTTGGCCAGATGAGCTCTTTGATGCGAATGAACTCTTCGGCACGGCGGAACTGCGCCACCTGGAACACCCGGTGCTCGGCGTTGTCGAGCACCTCTCCCGCGGTCCCGTGTCCTTCGTAGACGTCCTGGATGATTCCGGTCGCGGCGTCCACCAGCCGGCGCAGCACCGCCTTGTCGCGGACGATCTTGGCGTGGTAGTCGACGTTCGCGGCGGTCGGGACGACGTCGATCAATGCCGCGATGTACTCCATTCCGCCGGCCCGATCGAGGTCGCCGCGCCGGCTCAGCTCGTCGCGCAGGGTGACGGGATCGATGACGTCGCCGCGCTCGGTCAACGAGAGCATCGACCGGAACAACAGGCGATGGCTCTCCTTGTAGAACATTGTGTCGTCCAGGATCTCGGCGGCCTTGAGCGCCGCATCCTGGTCGAGCAACATCGCGCCTAAGACCGCCTGCTCGGCCTCGTTACTCCACGGAGTCTGGCGGCCGGCCCACTCCCCCGCTCCGCCTCCCGGGCGCTCAGTTGTCGAGGAGGCGAGCTGCGATACGGACGTCATCCCAGGTTGGTCTCTTCCAGTTGGGGTTCCGCAGCAGCGCGGCCGGATGGTAGGTCACGACCACGGGAATGCCACGGAACCGGTGAACCTGATTGCGTAAGGACCCAAGGGACTGTTTGGTGCTGAGCAGGCTTTGCGCGGCCGTCCCGCCCATGGCCAGAATGACCTTCGGCTTGACCAGCTCGAGTTGGCGGTACAGGAACGGCAGGCACGCCGCGATCTCGTCGTATTGCGGCAACCGGTTCTCCGGTGGCCGGCATTTCACGATGTTGCAGATGTACACCTGATCCCGCGGCAGCTTGATGGCTTCGAGGATCTTGGTCAGCAGCTCGCCCGCCCGTCCGACGAACGGCCGGCCGGTCTCGTCTTCCGTCCGTCCCGGTCCTTCGCCGATGACCACGAGCCGCGCCGTTGCCGGGCCCTCGCCCGGGACGGTGTTCGTGCGCCCCTCGCAGAGCTTGCACTTGCGACAGGCCGCGATGAGCGTCGCGATGTCCTCGAGGCTTGCCGTCCGTTGGATCGGATCGTTCGCGAACAGATCGCCGCTGGGTGGATCGAAAGAAATGCCGGCGGGCGGATGGGCGGATGGGCGCATGGGCGGTACGGCCGGAGCGGGCTCCGCGGCGGCGGCGTCGTGTTCTGGGCGGCCCGTCTGCCCATCCGCCCATCCGCCCGGCAGAATTACGGAATCCCCACCCAGCAACCGCTGCTGCTTCAGGTATTCGATTGCGAGAGCCCGGCTATCGCTCAAAGCGCTTCTTCCACCACGTCGAGGATGCGTTCGGCCACGTCGCGTTTGGGCAATAACGGCAAGTCGACTTGCGTGCCGTTGCGTCCTAGAATCGTCACGCGATTGGTCGTGACCTCAAATCCGGCGCCGGGCTCAGTGGCGTCATTCAGGATCACGAAATCCAGCGCCTTATTCTGCAGCTTGGACCGAGCGTTCGCCAATCCGTTCCCCGTTTCGAGCGCGAACCCGACGACCACCATCCCCTTGCGCCGTTTCAGCGAGCTCAATATGTCCGGCGTCGCTTCGAGCTCCACCGTCAGCGGGCCGGCCGAGCGCGGGCGCTTCTTGTCGGCCGCGCTCTTGGGGCGGTAGTCGGCCGGCGCCGCGCTCATGATGAGGGCGTCGGCGTTGGGGACGAGAGACTCGAGTGCGTGCTGCATCTCTTCGGTCGTCTCGACGTGCGTGGTCGCAAGACCGGGGGGCGGCGTCAGCTCGGTGGGTCCGGTCACGAGCACGACGTTCGCGCCGCGCTCGCGCGCGGCTTCCGCCAGCGCGTAGCCCATGCGCCCGCTCGACGGATTCGTGATCACCCGCACCGGATCGAGATGCTCACGCGTCGGGCCCGCGGTCACCACGACGCGCTTGCCAGACCACTTGCTGGTGTTGGTGTGACCGAGCAAACGCTCGGCCGCGGCGAAGATCGCCTCCGGCTCGCTCATCCGTCCCGGACGCTCGCTCGGCCCCTCGGCGAGGGCACCGATCTCCGGGCCGATGAAGTGCCAGCCCCGCTGCGCGAGCGCTTTGATGTTTGCCGTGGTCGCCGGGTTCGCATACATCGCGTCGTTCATCGCAGGGGCCGCGAGCACGGGACGGTCCGCGCGCGCGAGCAGCAGCGTGGTGAGCAGATCGTCCGCCATACCCATCGCGGCGCGCGCCAGGATGCT
>QHUF01000263.1 GCA_003221075.1 Gemmatimonadota bacterium | reverse complement strand
TCGTGATCTCTGTGAGCATATCGGCAAGCCGGGCCTGCTGCAGCTGGAATCCCCCGATCGGCTTGCCGAACATGACGCGCTGCTTCGCATAGCTCACCGCTTCGTCGTAGCACGCCATCGCCGCACCCACTGCCCCCCAGGCGATGCCGTAGCGCGCCGCCGTGAGGCACATGAGGGGTGACTTGAGTCCGCCCGATTTCTGCAACAGGGCGGACTTCGGCACATGCACGTCCTGCAAGACCAGCTCGCTCGTGTCGCTCGCGCGCAGCGACAGCTTGCCTTTCTGGTCCTTCGCGGAAAATCCTTTGGTGTCGGTCGGGACGATGAAGCCGCGGATCGAGTCGGCATCGTCGATCTTGCCGGTCTTGGCCCAGATGATCGCCGCCTGCGCAGTCGATCCGTTCGTGATCCACATCTTCGCGCCGTTCAGCACCCAGCCGTCTTTCGTCTCCTTCGCGACGGTGATCATGCCCGCCGGATTAGAGCCGTAGTCGGGTTCTGTCAGGCCGAAGCAGCCGATCACCTTGCCGCTCGCCATCTGCGGCAGCCATTCCTTCTTTTGCTCTTCGGATCCGAAGGCGTAGATCGGATACATCACGAGCGCGCCCTGTACCGAGGCGAACGAGCGAACACCGGAATCGCCGCGCTCCAGCTCCTGCATGATGAGGCCGTAGGCGACGTTGTTGAGGCCAGCGCAGCCGTATTCTTCGGGGAGATTCGCGCCGAACAGACCGAGCTCCGCCATGCCGGGGATCAACTGCTTGGGGAATTTGCCCGCGACGTAGGCGTCACCGATGACGGGGATGAGGTTGTCGTCGACCCATGACCGCACCGTGTCACGGATCGCGCGCTCTTCTTCGTTCAGCAACCCATCGATGTTGTAGAAGTCGACGCCGGTGAACTTCGGGGGCATTCAGGGGCCTCGGTGGTGGTGAGCCCCGGGGCCGCGCCCCAGGGCTACCAAAACTAACCCTATGATTGTGTTACTGGGACGGCGGCTGACTGCGGGGCTACTGACTCAGTTCTCCTGCGCGCGAAGGCTGCCGTATCCGAGGGCTGAAAACGCTGTTTCGCCGAATCCCATCGGAAAAACGTGACCTGCACAGCGGCCGGATCGATCGTGACGAAGTTGAACGAGACGGGACGCCCGCCTCGCGCCCGCGTCGACAGCGTGCCGGCGGTCGAGACGGTCACCCGGCCATCGAGCAGCTCGGCGCCTTCCTGATGGTCGTGCCCGCAGAGCACGACGTCCGTGCCCGCCTCGACGACGCGGCGCTGCGCGCGGTGCCAGCGTGCCAGCCCCATCCGGTTCGACATCGCGCCGCGCAGCAGATTGTGATGAATGACGAGCACCCGCGGCAGTCCCGGCTCGGCGTTGGCAAAGATCGACTGGACCCGCTGCATTTCGCGCTTCGGCAGGTGGCCTTTGACGGCGATATCGCGCAGCCGGGCGGTGAGCGAGCCCCACGCGACGCCATGAGCCGTCAGCGCCGAGGCGATCACGGCTCCGCCGGGAATCGTGAGCGTCGGCGTGAGTTCGGCGCCGAAGTAGTTGCGGTACTTCTGGTAGACGGCGTCCTTGCCGAACGGAATGAGCGGCCGCCACCACCACTGCACGTCGTGATTGCCGGGAATCACGAGGACGGGCGCCGTCTCGCGGCAGAGGTTGGCGAACGCGCGACCGCGCTGAAACTCGCCGTGGCGCGCGCGTTGCGAGAGGTCGCCGCCGATGACGATGGCATCGGGCCGGAGATCGGGCAGCATCCGCTCCAGTGCTTCGACCACCGGCACGTCGGCCAGCCCGCCGAAATGCAGATCTCCGATATGAACGATCTGAACCGTCATTGCTCGATTTGCACCGTGTAGCTCAACGTCGCTTCTCCACTCGCGGGCACTTGCACGCGGAAACGGGACTCGGTCGACGACAACTTCTCCGGGGGAACGCTGCTCTCGGTGATCTTCCAGCTGCCGAAGTGCGCCTCGCGCACGTCAACGGTGACCGATTCCGCCTTCGCATTCGCAATCGTGACGCGATACGCCGCCGTCAGGCGCTGGCGATTCGGCATGCCACGGCGAACGGGCGGCAGCTGTTCTTGATTCCAGTCGGTCTGCACCCGCTCGGCGGTGATGTCGAACGCATCGCCCGACTGCACACGCAGATCCCGCCCCGGCGCGGTGTGGTCGTTGGACGCCTCGCCGATGAGCTGAACGCGACCGCTAGAATCGGCTTGATAAAGTTGAACTGTGCCGGCGGGCAGCGGGCGATCGCCGAATGGTGTCTTGGCGGCGCGCTTGATCGTGTACCAGACCTGTACCGGCACACGGTTCGGTTCAGGGTTTTGCCCCATCCAGCCGCGCCATGGAAGCACGCCGGGGAGGATGAGCTCCTGAACTACGGCCGCCGAGCTGCGCGGGAAGAGCGCGGTCGTTACAGGGACGCCGGGCTCGATTGAAAGCCGACCGGGGAGTTGGTACACATGCGTCTCACCCACAGCTTCTTCGGTCGGGATGAGAGAGTCGGCGCGCCGTCGCAAGAAGGCCACCCCTGACGCAGCCCCGACGCCGTACTCGTCGATGGACTTGTTACGCGTCCGTTGAATTGAGCCAGCCACGAGCTGTACGTCGGCACTGTCGGTCCGGAAGTTCTGGGAGATCACGGTCGCTGTTCCCGAAACTTGTGCTTTCGTTCCGGTGAGAACGACCTGATACAGTGTTTCCCACGTCATTCCCTGCGCTACGTAAGCGATGTCCGTCCGCTGGCGCGCCCGCGTCGCATCGAGCACGACCTGTGCCTCGGGTGCCGTGCGCACGAGCTCGGCGGGAAAGAGCGGCTCGCCGGGCTGCTCGAGCAGCAGCCGGCCGTCGGCCAACCGATACTGCGGTGGATCCACTCGGACGATGGTGGCCTTCACGGTGTCGCCAACACTGCGCACAAAGGAGAGCGTTTGGCCGCTCGCGCGCGCCAGCGCGTCGTTCTTCGCGCTGGGGTAACGGACCGTCGCAGTAACAACGCTGACAGTTGTGTCGGTCGAGAACAGCGTGGCCGGATCGAGCGCTTCGAGTCGCAGCGTCAGGGCGTTGCGTCCCTGCTGCAGCGCTTGCGGCAGCGCGCGGCGCACCACCACTCGGCCATCTCTATAAATGGAAAGCGACGACTGGGCCGCGAGCGGAGTCCCAAGCAGCACGAGCAGTGCGGATACCGGATACCGAATAGCGAAGAGCGTCATTTCAGCCACTCCAGTGTTACGCGTTTTGCTATGAGAAACGTCAACACGTACCACAGGAGCACACTCGCCGCCCCGACGAGCCGGGCGGTCCGCTCCACAGGCAGTGCCAGGGCCACATACACCGCAAGCGGCGCGGTCGTGCCGATGGCCACGAGCCGTGCGGTCTTGCCGGCCCGGCGCTCGAGCAGCCGCGTGCAGTCGCGGCAGAGCCCACCGATCGCGATGCCGGCTGTGTCTACGCCGCATTTCGCGCACGGATGGCTAGGTCCTAACCCGCTTAACCACGGCGCGGGCGAATTCGGCCGTAGCAGCACGTCCCCCCAAATCCGGTGTGCGGACCTTGTCCTGTATGATGGTTGCCTCGAGGGCGCAGCGCAGCCGCTTACCCGCCTCGAGCTCTCCGAGATGGTCGAGCATCATCGCGGCCGCCAGCATCTGTGCCGAAGGATTCGCGATCCCCTTCCCTGCGATGTCGGGCGCCGAGCCGTGCACCGGCTCGAAGATGGCGGCGTGGGTGCCGATGTTGGCGCCCGGCGCCAGGCCCAAGCCTCCTACCAACCCGGCTGCTTCATCCGAGAGAATGTCGCCGAACAGATTGGTCGTGACGATGACATCGAACTGCTCGGGCTTGATCACGAGCTGCATTGCAGTGTTGTCCACGATCTTGTCGTCCGACGCAATCGAGCCCGCGTACTGCTCGGCGACGCGGCGGGCGACATCGAGAAACAGCCCCGACGTGGCCTTCAGAATGTTCGCCTTATGGACGATCGTCACCTTCTTGCGGCCGTGTTGCTTGGCATACTCGAATGCATACTTCGCGATGCGCTCGCTGCCCTCGCGCGTGACGATCGACATCGCCTGCGCCATCGCGCGCCGGTCGGTTCCGATCTTGAAGGTGTGATCGAGGCCCACGTACAGCCCTTCGGTATTTTCGCGAATGATGACGAGATCGACGTGCTCGTACCGCCCGCCCGGCACGATCGTTTTCGTGGGCCGGACGTTGGCGTAGAGATCGAACTCCTGACGCATCGCGACATTGACCGAGCGGTAGCCGCCCCCCACCGGAGTCGTCAGCGGGCCTTTCAGGCAGAGACGGGTGCGGCGTATCGAATCGAGTGTCGCGTTGGGAAGCGGCGTGCCGGCCTTGTCGACGGCGGACATGCCGCCGTACTCCTCGTCCCAATCGAACTTCAGCCCCAGCGCGTCGAGTACCTGGAGAGTCGCTTCGGTGATCTCGGGGCCGATCCCATCACCCCGGATGAGCGTGGCCTCGCGAACCGTCAAGGCAGACCCGGCGTGAGACTCTTCACCGCGCGCGTGAGGGCCGTCCAGGGATCATCGCCCTCGCCGTGGGCGATGGTGCGCCACCCGATCTTGCCGATTCGCGAGTCGATGAGCACCACGGAGAGCTCGGCGGTTGCGAGGGCCGGTGGACGCCGGGGCGTGGCCCCGGGGCTCGCTACCCGAAACACCAGGCCCGCCGGAACCATGACGTATCGTCCGCCGACCAATCCCATCAGCGTGCGGAGCTCATAGCGCAGCGGATCGGGGACATCGACGATGTTCGACGCACGCAGGAACGGTGTCCCCAACTGATCGGGATCCGCCGCGATCCCGGGCGCGCGCCGGGCGACATGGCGGAGCTCGGCGGGCGGCACCCAGATGACCTCCGGCGCTCGCGCGGCGAGCAGCGTCGCGATGATGCTGTCGCATTTGCCGAGCGTCGCGCGCCGGTCGCCGATCAGCGAATCCCACTGCAGTGCCTCTTCAGCGGCGACCAAAGTGATCGGTGTCAGGGCGACGCGTTGACCCGCGATCCCCGCGGTCGGCAGTGGCGCCGTGGGTGCGGGCACGGGGTTCTGGGAGGATTTCTTGGAACCGCACGCGAGCGCGGTGAGAAGCCCCACCCACCACGCACCACGTACCAAGTACTTGGTTTTAAAAGGGTTACTCACGCGCCGCAATCTAAGCGAGCGTGAGGCCGCCGTCCACCACGATTACCTGTCCGGTGATATGCCGGGCCGCTTCGCTGCACAAGAAGAGGATCACGCGCGACACGTCTTCCGGCTCCGCCACGCGGCCGAGGACCGACTCGTGCTCGGCGCGCTCGAGCACTTCACGCGGCAGCTGCGTCAGCAGCTCCGTCTTCACGAACCCCGGCGCGACCGCGTTGACGTTGATCCCCGCCGAGCCGAGATCCACCGCGGCGGCCTTGGTGAGGCCGATCAGCGCCGCCTTGCTCGCCGCGTAGTTGGAGATTCCGAATCCGGGCCGGAACGCCTGATGGCTCGCAATGTTGACGATCTTGCCGAAGCGCTGGGCGCGCAGGTGCGGGGACACGACGTGAATGCAGTTGAACGCGCCGGTCAGGTTGGTGTCGATGACCTCAGACCACGCTTCCGGTGTCAGTCGCCAGAGGGCGCCGTCGTGGGTGACGCCCGCGTTGTTTATGAGGTAGTGAACGCCCCCGAGCTTGTTGCGCACTTCGCCGACGAAATGATCGACCAGCTCCATCTCGCGCACATCGCACAGCGCCGAGTAGCACGGGACGCCACAGGCCTTGATCGCCGCCTCGGTCATGAGGGCCTGGGGCCCAACCTCGCGACCGGGCATCTCGACGTAATTGAATGCGACGCCGCAGCCGTTCTGCGCGAACTCGAGCGCGACAGCGCGGCCCAATCCTGTGGCGCCGCCGGTGACGATGACGACACGCCCTTTGAGGGATTCAGCCGTTCGCTGGGGTTGGGGTCGCTCCTGTACCGCGGGCGCGGAGGCGGCGCGCCCCCCCCCGCTCGACGACCAGGGATACGGACCAGAGGGGCTCAAGGAGTTCGAACCTATGTTCGAACTTGAACATCGGCAAGCGGCGTCGCAACTTACGCCGCGTGCGACCGCTGTCTATTTTCGGCTGGGCTCTCGTCTCGCTGCTCGGCGCCGCCGCGTTCGGCGTGCTGGCGCTGGCTCGCGGCGAGACGATCAGCGCTGCCTGGCTGCTGATCGCCGCCGTCTGCACGTACGCCGTCGCCTATCGGTTCTACTCCAAGTTTCTCGCCAATAAAGTCTTTGGTCTCGATCCCCGCCGCGCCACGCCCGCCGAGCGATTCAACAACGGCCACGATTTCGTGCCGACGAACCGCTGGGTGCTGTTTGGCCACCACTTCGCCGCCATCGCGGGCGCCGGGCCGCTGGTGGGTCCGGTGCTCGCCGCGCAGTTCGGCTTCCTCCCAGGGACGCTGTGGCTCGTCATCGGCGTCGTGCTCGGTGGCGCGGTCCAGGACTTCACGATCCTGTTCTGTTCGCTGCGCCGCGACGGCAAGTCGCTCGGCCAGATGGCCAAGGAGGAAGTCAGCAAAGTCACCGGCGTGACGGCGATGATCGCGGTGCTCGCGATCATGATCATCCTGCTCGCCGTGCTCGCGTTGATCGT
>QHUF01000262.1 GCA_003221075.1 Gemmatimonadota bacterium | reverse complement strand
CGGTGCGCCGCGACCTGTGATTCCGGCGCCGGTGAGCGAGGCCAAAAGAAGGAGGACCTGAGACGCTGTCCCAGGTCCTCACTCGGTCTGGCTTTTTCGCTCGGCAGAACGATTGCCGGATGGCCGGGAAAAGTCAAGTCTAGGCTCTCCACCCATGCCGCCGCGCGACCTCGCGTAGCGTCCTCCAGTGGGCCCGCCCGCCGGGGCTTAGCCCGGCGGCCGTCACGATGTCGGTCGGGGAGATCGGGCAAAACCTGCCGATGACGTCGGGGACGGTGTAGACGGGCCCGGGCGACGGATCAGGCTGCGTGAAGTCCAACTCATCAGCCAGGTTGTTGGCCGTTGCATCGCGCACGGTGAGCGGGTCCAGTCCCCACCGCCACTCGATCATGCGGAGCACGGATGTGTGGTCGTACTGCGCGTGCGACGTCTGCCCGCGGCGCGCGAATGGTGAGATGAGCAACGTGGGTGTGCGAAAGCCGAGCCGGCCGTCCGCGTTGCCGGCCGCGAGGTCGGCCGGCGGAATCGGCGCCACGGGCGGTGCGACGTGGTCGAAGAATCCACCCCACTCATCGAAGTTGATGACGAGCACTGTCCGGCTCCACGCGGGGCTGCTTGTCACCGCCGCGTAGATGCGGTTCATCATCGCTTCGCCCCTGCGCACATCACCATGCGGATGGTCGTCCGCCCCCGTCCCCGTCAGCTCCTGGAGGAAACTGCCATCGACGAACGCGACGTGCGGGAGCGTCCCTGCCGCGCAGTCAACGAAGAATGCGCTGATGGGACGGCTGATCGGCACATACTTCCCGCCCCACAACCCGAGGAACGGCACATCAGTGAAGTAGTAGCGACCGTCCAGTCCCCGCGCGGCGAGGCGGTCCCAGATCGTGGGGAGCTGCGACAATTGCGGCGTGTTGGCGATCCGATCCGTCTGTGCCGCGTGCTGGTAAATGCGATTGGGGAACGTCGGTCCGAGGATCGCGCAGAAGTAGCGGTCAAAGGACGTCCAGTCGAAGACTGCGTGACCGAGGAAACCGAGATCCTCCTGGCGGTAGTAGCCAATCGAGAACACGTCATTGACGCGCAGCCAGCCGTCGCACGCTCCGCCGTCGTATTCCACCCGTCCACCGGCGTAGGAGTGATCGGGATCCTTATAGCCACAGCCCTGGAAGTCGGGCGCGAGCGGAAACGTCGAGTGCGGGACGCCGGCGGTATCGAGGTAAGTCAGCCCCGTCTGCCGTCCGTCGGCATTTGGCAGCCAGCCGAGGAGATGATCGAACGAGCGGTTCTCCATCATGAACACGACCACATGGTCGATCCCGGACGAGGCGGGGTCGGGCAGTGCGACCAATGAGGATGTGATGAGCGGGGCATCAGGGCCGGT
Organism: Gemmatimonadota bacterium; assembly: GCA_003221075.1. Lineage (GTDB taxonomy): Bacteria > Gemmatimonadota > Gemmatimonadetes > Gemmatimonadales > GWC2-71-9 > 20CM-2-65-7. Next base: position 11,498 of record QHUF01000262.1, on the reverse strand, counting down.
GGGCCGGCAGCCGAGCGCGATGGCGCCGGCGGCGCTCGCAGCGTTCGTCAGGAAGGTGCGGCGATTCATGATCTTTCGCGGATACCCCCGCGGGCCCCGAGGGGTCCGGTCGAGGTCCTCCAGTGACTCTCTACCGGTTGGCGGTATTATCCAGGAAGGGCCGGTTCGTCGCCGTCGTGAGGTGATGGTGATATCCCCCCAGCGGTGTACGAAGGAAAGGAGGATCGACGTATGGAAATCAATTTCCGCCACGACGTGGATCAAGTCCTCAAGGATGCCAAGGCGCAGCAGAAGCCCGTGCTGCTGGACTTCAGCGCCGCGCCGATGTGAAGCGGCTGCGCTCGGCTGGATGCCGAGGTGTGGCCGGATGAGCGCATCGTACGCTTCGTCACCGAGAACTTTCTTCCAGCACGAGTCCATGTGAAGGATGATGCGGCGTCGTTCAAGCGCTACGGCGAACGCTACCAGGCGCCCTGGACCCCGACGATTCTGTTGCTCGATTTCGACGCGGTCGAGCAACATCGGATCGAAGGCTTTCTTCCTGCGGATGATCTCCTGGGGCAGCTGATGCTGGGTCGCGCGAGGATCGCCTTTCAACAGCAGAAATGGGCGGAAGCCGAGCGACTATTTCGGGAGATCGTCGAGAGACTGTCACAGACCGACGCCGCGCCGGAGGCGCTCTACTGGGCGGGCGTCGCGCCGTACAAGGCGACGGGCGACCCCGCCTCGCTGAAGGCGACGGGTCGCGCGTTCACCACGCGCTATCAGGACAGCACGTGGGCGAAGAAGGCGTCGGTGTGGAAGTGAGCGTTACCGGTTCGCTGTGACGTCGAAAAAGGGGCGGTTCGTCGCCGTCGTCGATGTTATCGTCATGTCACCCCTTGCGCCCACGGTGTACAGTCTGCCTCCCAAGAAGCTGACCGCATCTCTCCGGAACCTGGTTGCGGTCGAGTCGCTGTAGCGCGCGTGCAAGTTGTAGACGCCCATTGGTAGCGTGAGAAACGTGGTCGCTCCCTTGTACGCCACGGCAGTCGTCAGGGTATCCACCCGTGTCGTGTCGCCGGTTGCGTATTGGGCATACAAGATCAACGGACTCGTGTTCGCGATCGTGTTGACAAATCGGACATAGGCCACGCTATAATCCGCCGGCGGCGCCACAGGGTCTTCGAGGATGAACGCGTCCACGGTTTTCGTCGTGCCATTGTAGAACCCGCTCAAATAAAACGAGTAATACTTACCGGCTGCGATGGTCGCGTGGAGTGTGTCAATCGGCAGATCCTTGTTGGTAGTGGCGGCAATTCGACCGGTGAGCGCATACGAGTCGGCCGCGATCTGCGAGTATGCGCCACCATTACCCACGCCGCCGTACGACACGCCCGTCGTGGCCTCGCTCCCCGTGCCGGACAGAACCGCGGTCATCTTGGTGTCATTGGCGTAGAAATTCACGCCGGGAGCACCCACGCCGAAGTTGAAGAATTTGATACGGGCGTCCAGCAGCGGCGCGAATGGCAGCTCCTGGACCGGATTCTTGTCGCACGCGGCGAACAGCGCTGCCGCGAACAGCGTGGCGACAATCCGAAATGCATTCATGGGCTTAATCATGGTTGAGTAATCCAGAGTTCCGTCGTGTGATAACCGCTGGCCAAGCCGCCGATTGCGTCGAGGGCGTCACGGTTCCAGACATACTCCGAGTTGAACCTCGGCCGGATCCGCTGTACGACCTCGCCGGTATTGTCCGGGAAAAGCGTGATCGGCGGCGCAAATCCGCGGAATACCTCTGTCCCGCTGGGGTCGAGGTCCGTGTAATGATAGCGGCGCATGTCCATCCAGATCTCGTTATGGCCCCATCCCCACAGCGCGATGTACTTTTGCGACATGATGTGTGAGAGTGTGATGGTCGCGGGAACGATGTTGGTATCGGCGAGGAACGTCGCCTTCTCCGCCCCGGTGATCTGCGTCGGCGTCTGACCAGCATCCGTGTTCCGCGCGTTCACGAAGTCCATGTGCGAGGAGATCCCGTTGATGTACGCGGAGCGCGCAGTCGCGGCATCGCCGTGCCGCAGTGCGGCTTCGGCCTTGATGAACTGCAGCTCCGAGTAGGTCATCACGGGAATCTTGGAGCGGTCGGCAAAGATATACCGGGACGGCAGGCCCAGCCCGGTGTCCGCCGGGTACCCGAAGAAATTCCTCGGCCGCTGCGCTACCGAAAGCGCGCCGAACGGAGCCGAGGCCGTTGCGTTGACATCGAGACCGCGGTAGGTGGTATTCGCCGAGTCCATCGTCAACATCCGGCTCATCCGCGGGTCTACGGCGCCGAACCGGGTGCCGTTCATCAGACCGACTACGAACTGTGTCTGCCGGTACAGCGTGATATTGTTGCGCGTGCGGCCCCAGAAGTTACAGTCCTGGAAATCCGTCGTCGTGCACGGGTATGCCAGCAGTGCGTCGTCGCCATTGCTGGTGAATGACGAATCGACCAGGGCGATCACGCGCGCTGGATCGTATGCCGCCTTATTTGAATAGTGGTTGAGATTCAAGGCCAGCATGCCGTATGCCAGCTTCAGCCATTTGGTGCGGTCGCCGCCGTAAATGTGGTCCCCCACGGCCAGAAACCCTCTGTCGACCGCGCCGTCCGTCCGCTTGAGGAGTACGATCGCGCTGTCGAGCAGGCGTTGGACCTCCTCATACGCGTACTGCTGGGTGTCGTAATCGAACTTCGTCCGCGTCGGATCGATCGCCTCTTTGACGATGATCTCCCCGTGGAGATCGGTCAGCACCTGCCACCCCCACGCCTTGAGGATCATCCCGACGCCGAGGAGGTCCCAGCGCTGTTCGGCTTGAGCCTTTGTGTTCATGTCGACGAGGTTCTGGCCGAGCGACCAGTACACGTCGCGCCACTGCTGCGCGCCGTTATCACTCCCCGCGTCGTAACCCATTTTCCCCCAGCTTTGTCCGGGGCTGAAATTCGTCGACGTCGAGTACCACTCCTGGGTGTAGTGCCCGACAAATCGGCCGTCGAACTGCGGTGACGTCACCATCCAGTGCAACATCGGCGGCAGGTAGACATTCGCCGACACCGATTGCGGGCCGTTGGGATTGGTGTTGACATCGAGGAAGTCGCTGCATCCGGCCGTCAGCGCCAGTATGCCAAGCAGCAACGTCGTATGGGTGGTCTTCATGGTCAGAACCCCACGCTGATGCCGAAGTTGACGCCGCGCGGCATGGGGAAATTGCCGAAATCGATGCCCACGGCACCGGAGCCGCCCACCGCGGCCGTGTTCCCGTTGACGATGGGATCCAGGCCTGTGTAGTTCGTGATAATGAACAAGTCCGTGCCGGTGAGGAAAACGCTCGCAGTGCGCGCCTTCAGGAATTTTCCCGGAATCTCGTAGCGCACCGTGATATCTCTGAGCCGCAGCCAATTGATGTCCTTCTCGATGAACAGCTCTTCACTCATGTTCGTGTAGTATTGCGTTTGGACGCTGGGAACGAAGACGATGTTGTTCGGCGTCGGGTTCGCGCTGTTCTCCTTGCCGTCGCGCAACACGCCGTCGATCACCCGCGGTTGATCGCGGTCCAGCGTTTCCGTGCTGAGCCCGCGCGTGGTGAGATAGTGCTCGGTCGCGTTGAAAATGTCGCCGCCCTTGCGGATATCGAGCAGGAAATCCACCGAGAGCCGCCTGAAGCGGAAGGTGTTCCCCAAGCCGATCGTGAAATCCGGCTGGCGATCGTACCCGCGGTCGACGAAGTTCCCCGACACGGCGTTCGAGCGGACGGGCAGGCCCGTCGCCGGGTCGATCAGCAACTTCCCCTGATTATTGCGCAGGTAGAAAAACCCGGTGAGGGACATCGTAGACAGACCGACCTGCGTGCCGTTGCGCACGTTGCCGTAGAGCCACGTGTCCGACACATACGATTCCGGGATGCCGTTGGGCAGAAGCGTCACGATGGCGCCCGCGCTATTCCAGTTCAGCGTCATATCCCACGAGAACGACGGTCGCGAGACGGGTGTCCCGCGAACGGTCAGCTCGAGACCGCGGCTCCGCGTCGCGGCGCCGTTCAGGTTGAACAAGATGAACCCAGTCGCATACGGGCCACGGATGTCGTTGACGATTTGATCCTTGGTGACGGCGCGGTACGCGGTCGCATCCAAACCGAGGCGTCCGTTGAAGAACGAGAGCTCCACCCCTCCCTCAACCGAGCGCTTGAACTCCGGCTTCAGCTTGAGGTTCGGCCCCCAGAAGCCGTAGCCGTAGCCGCCGTAAGACGTCGTTTTGGACTCCAGCGCCGGGCTATACGCGTAGGGGCGCGCATCCTTCCCGACCGCGGCATAGCCGATCCGCAACTTGCCGGTCACGAACCGCCGCACGCTCGGGAAGGCGTCCGAGAAAACGAAGCTGCTGGAAATGGACGGATAGAAGAACGAATTGCGAGGGCGCGGGATCGTGGACGTCCAGTCGTTCCGGCCGGTCACAGTCACATACCAGTAGTCCTTGTAATTGAGCACCGCCTGCCCGAACAGGCTGACCAACCGGCGCTGCTCGATGGTGTTCGAGTTGGATCGCGTTTGCGTGTTGTTCATCGACACGAAGTTCGGATCCATGAAGCCGATCCCGATCTGCGCATCCGACGTCATCTTCAGGTCACTCACCTGATTCCCCACCAGCCCGCTGATGGAGACGCTGCTCGTAAGTGGGTGGTCATAAACGTTGAGAACGGTGAGCGCATTCAGGTTGCGGGTAATCACGTCCGCTTGATCAAGCAGTCCGTTGAACGTGTACCCCGTCGCGCTGAGCGGATCGCGCAGCGCCAGGTTCTGACTGGTGTACGTGTCGGCGCCGAGGTTGGTCTTGATGTTGCCCCACGAGAACGGGGTGACGATGAGCCCGACGTTGGTGATCAGCCGGTTCGTCTTCGCATTGAGCTTGTTCTTGGCGACGTTGTAGTACGGGTTGTCGAGTTCGGTTCCAGCCCCAATTACCGTCACCAGGCGCCGGGTACCCGCGGCCGTGAGATAATTCCGCGCGTCATCATTTTGCGGCCACAACATCAGGCCCATCAGCGGGCCGATGTCGCCCTTGTAGACCTGATCGTTGTTCACATAGGAGTAGATCATCGACAGGTCGGTGGTCAGCCAGGAGTTGATCCGGGCCTGGGAGGATCCGGTGATGTTGGCGCGACTGTAACTCGAGCTGCGCACGACCCCTGCCTCCTTATCGAAGGAAGTGCTCAGCCGGTAATTGATCGTGTTGTCGGCCGTCGCTCCACTAAAAGTGAGGTTGTGGTTCTGGCTGAACCCGGTCCTCAGGAATCCGTCGAGATTGTCGTAGAATCTGGTGCCGGCGGGATATGGGGCGCCAAAATACTGGAGCGAAGCGTTCGCGCCGCTGACGTTCGTCGTCAGGCCATAGACTCGCTGGAGCGGGTATCGCGCGGTCGTCCGTTCGGCCCTCACGCTGGTACTGTACTGCACTCCGCCACCCAACCTGCCGCGCTTGGTCTTGATGACGATTGCGCCGTTCGCTGCGTCGATGCCGTACAGCGCGGCGGCCTCAGGTCCTTTCAAGACTGTGAGCGTTTCGATGTCTTGCGAATTCAGGTCGGACGCGCGGTTGCTGAAGTCCACGCCCCGGTTGCTGAACGCGGTGGTCGAGTTCTTATCGGACGCGAGCAACGCCGTATTGACGGTGCGGTTGTCGACCGGCAGACCATCCATGATGATCAACGGCTGATTGCTGCTGCTGATCGAGCTGATGCCGCGGATGACGATCGACGAAGACGCGCCCGGTACGCCCGACGTGCTGGTGACATCGACGCCGGCCACGCGGCCGGAGAGGGCATTGAAGAAGTTCTCCCGCTGCGTCTGGGCGATCTCGGGCCCGGGCACGGTCTGCTGCGCGGTCGCCACGGAGCGCGCCGGCGCGTTTTGGCCGAGCGCGGTCACCACGACCGCGTCGAGATCGAGCGCCACCCGGCGCAGCTGGACGTTGATGACGTCCTCCGTGCCGACCGACCGCTCCGCCAGCGCCGTCCCGATGAGCCGGAACTGCAGCACCTGGCCGGCAGTGGCGGCAATCGAGTAGTCGCCCTGGGGGGTTGTGGCTGTCGAGGTGGTGGTGCCTTTGACGGTGACCGAAACCCCGGACAGGGGCGTACCCTGCTCGCTGGTCACCTTCCCGGTAATCGTGCGTTGCTGTGGGAACGCTTGACCGGCAACGAGAACGAGTCCCAACAGAGTCGGTAGTAGTCGTTTCATATCAACCGTGATTTCCGGGGAAGGGCGATCAGATGGTCGCCGAGTGGAGCCGCAGGGAACAAGTGCAGTGCATGCGCGCCGCGTCCGGCACGCTCGGGAAGAGGTGGTAGCACATGCCGATGGTCATCGGTACGAAAACGATGGGGTTGTAGTGCAGTACCTCGGAGTGTACGAGCCACGGAAATGCCTGACCGAGGACGCCGCGCGCATCGTGCATCGGCCAATTGAGCACGTACACTTGATACGCCTGCACGAGATGCTCGGCCCAATGCGCGAGGACGATCACCATGAAGGTTTGGAGCGCGCGCTTGTGCCACGGACGATTCAGTTTTTCAATCAGGCTCTTCACGACGGCGAACGACCCAACAAAGGAGGAAAGGCGAAGCTATCCCCGGACAGCAAGCCGTCAAGCGCCGGCGGGTTCCATCCGGGCGCGCGTGTCCTGTCCGGACGGCGCAAACTTTCGCCGCTCGGCTCGGTGTCCGCGCCAATCAGCTGCCGTCTTGAGCACGACCAACACGATCAGCGCGAAGAGGGGTGAACCCAGCAGCATGACGCCCCCCCCCCAGCAGCACGGTCATGTGGAGCACCATGCCTCGGCTGTATGGCTGGGACATCAAGGCGTTCAGCGACGCGCGCTCGTATTCGCCGCTCTTCAGGTAGTTCCAATAGAATGAAAGCCCGTGGCTGACCACGAGGCCCAATAGACCCCAGCCGAGCTGATTCGCCCGGATCGCGGCAGGGACGGCGGTGAGCAGGTCGAACGGTTGCGCGCCTTTGGGACCGAAGAGCAATATGGGAGATTTCCTGATCCCGATGACCATCGACCCCCGCATCAGCCAGGCGTTCGCTGCCCAGAACGGCTTCCCGCTCGAGCCGCACCTCATCGTGCTTGCACTGATGGGGTCACATAGCCACGGCACCTACATCCCGCCGGAAGAGCCCGATGCGATCGACGACGTCGATTTGATGGGCTTCGTCGTGCCGCCGCTGCGGTTTCACCTCGGGCTGCCCCGCTGGGAACACTGGCGGCTTCAGGTCGGTGAGCTCGACGTCGTGATCTACAGCCTGGAAAAAGCCGTCCGCCTGTTGCTCAAGAGCAATCCCAACATCGTCGGATTGCTCTGGCTGCGAGACAAGGAGTATGTCCACCGCCACGAGACCTTCGAGCTGTTGCGCAGCCGGCGCGCGGTGTTCTCATCGCAGGCGGCGGCCGACGCGTTCGCTGGCTACGCGGCCGATGAGTTGCGGCGCATGCAGGCGTTCAACCTCGAGCGGATGGCGGAGTACGAAGCGCTGACGACGGAGATCCGCGCCCGCGGACCATTGGCCGAGGTTCTCGAAGCCGACAAGGCGAAGCTGGAGCACATCGCGCGGAATTGGCGGCTCTCGCTCGAGACATTGACCGCTTTCCGCAAGCTGCACCACGAGCATTTCAGCGGCTACATGGGTGAGAAGCGGAAGGCGATGGTCCGGAAGTACCAGTACGACGTGAAGAACGCGGCGCATCTCATCCGGTTGCTGCGCATGGGAATCGAGTTTCTCGAAACAGGACAGCTCCGCGTGTTCCGCTCGCTGGATGCGGATGAGCTGAAGGGAATCAAGCGCGGCAGCTGGACCTTGGAGCAGGTGAAGGCGCAGGCCGAGATGCTGTTCGGGCGGATCGAAGGAGCGCGGGCGCGGTCGCCGCTGCCCCCGCGGCCGGATGACGCGGCCGCCAACGCTCTCCTGATGGAGATTCACATGCGGGTGCTAGGGCTCGCTAATCGAGCGTTCACCGCTTTGTAACTCGTGTGTGATAGGCTGGGGCAGGAACGTCTCTAGGGAGTTCCCTACCATGATTCCAGCCATGAGCGTGCTAGTCGCGGTCCTGCTTCCCGGTCTTGCTCTGTCCTCGCTTTCGCCCTTCAACCAGCCGGCACACCCAGACACTGTTCGACGTGTCATCAAAGTGATGGCCTCATCGGGCTATCTCTGGTTACTCGGCGAAGAGGGCGCGTTGTACCACCTGGATCTCAGTTCGCGGCAGCTCACCCGTGATTCAGCGCTTGGAAAGGTTGCCGATCTCGCGGCGGGCTCGGGCGGACGTCTGCTCGCGCTCAGCGTCAGAGCTGGCCGCACCTTGATCCTGGACGAGCGGGGCAACTGGAAGACGGCGACGGTCGTTCCGACGACGCCTGCTGATACCGTTCTTGTGCTTGGAGTCCTCGGCCCGCGACGCGCCGTGCTGACCACCGCAGCCGTCCTGGTCGAAGTCAGAGAAGGTGATTGGCGGCGGCGCGCTCTTCAGGGGAACTCGCGCCTGGGATCGCTCCAGCCATCCGCCATGTGGAGCAACGACGGCAGCCTCTATGTTGGCCAAGACTTTGGGGAGTTCGGCGGCAACCTGTGGCGCATTTCGCTGGGGACCGGTCGGGTCACCGAAGCGGTCCGGAGGAAAACGCTCGATCCCCGTATGGATCCTGTGACGGCCGTCATCCGTGATCCTTCCGACGGACGGTGTGTGCTCGCGGCGGTGGGTCTGCTGCACATGGGGATGGCAATCGGCAGGATCATCCGGGTGTGCGGAGATTCGATTTCGGTTCCGTTTCAGGAACCCTGTCCGCTTGAGCCTGGTGCTTCCCGGGCATTCCAGCGCATGTGCAGTGTGCCCGTGTTCGGACTCGCGGAGGGCAAGGATGGCTTCTGGGCTGTGACGCCCTTCGGAGTGCTGCGATTTGACCGACGCAGCATCTGCGAGCGGCATCCAATGCCGAAGCTGGAAGATGTTGGTGGCGTGCTCATGTCACGTGACGTACTCGGCGTGCTGCTGGTCGCAACCGACATCAACTGGAAGGCATCGGTGAGTGGGCTCACTCCTCTCATTGCGGCGGTCGACCAATGAGTCGAAGCCTATGGCTCCTCATCGTGCTTGGGACAAGTGGGACGGTTGCGAACGCGCAGCGATGCGTCCGCGCGCAGCAGATCAACGACACGTCTCAAGTCTTGGGGCTCTTAAAGCGGATCTTTGCACGTGACAGCGCCGAGGCGGACAACGCAAGACGGCAGGTCCGTTCTTTGGATTCCACCGCAATCCCGACTCTCGTTGCGGTGTTGTGTGCTCCCGCCAAGACCGCCCCGACGTACGTTCAGATCTCGGCAGGCGGTCAGCTTGCCGGCCTTGGCAGATCCGGCCTTCACGCACTCGTACAGGCGATAGCCGACTCCGATAGTACGCTGGCGTCGAACGCCCTTAGCGCAGTGGCCATGCTGGAATACAGCGACCGCGGCATCGATCCGACTTCTGAGCTCTTGAGGCTCCTGTCGGACCCCCGACCCCGCGTGCGCGAGAACGGAGTGCAATCGATTCGGCTGGACGGCTCCGACCGGCAGGCGGCCATCGCTGCGATGACGAAGGCGCTCTCCGACGCGAATTCTCGAGTGCGCGAAGCCGCAGCGGAGAGACTGTCAGACTTGGTTGGGGATAATCGGCCGTTGATTCCCGATCTCATCCACGCGCTCCGTGATTCCGTCGCAGCTGTACGACACGCGGCGGCTGGGGCACTGGGACGTACCCAGAGTTGGGACACGCTGGCCGTGAGCGCGCTGTCGGCTGCGTTGCTCGAGGACCGGGATCTGGATGTTCGCCAGGCAGCGGCGCGCGCCCTCGGGGAGCTCGGCGCGGCGGCGACTCCCGGTGTCGGGGCACTCGTGACGTCGTTAGGGAACTGGGACGAGTCGCTCCGAGCCGAGATTGTCGCCTCATTAGGCCACATTGGAGCGGACAGCATTGGCGAGGCGCGCACGCCGATTCTCGCGGCACTCGCGACAGCACTGGTCGATCGAGACTCCTCTGTGCGAGAGCTCGCCGCGCGCGCGCTTCGCGAAATCGGCGTTCCCGCGGCCGCCCACGACATCACGGCGCTACGCAATCGCGATCCGCAAGTCCGCGTCATGGCGATTCAGGCGCTCGGTGAGCAGCCGCTGTCACCACAAGCGATAGACGCCCTCGTAACGCTGCTAAGAGATCCTGACGAGGATGTGCGAGCGGAAGCGGTGGGCGCGCTCGGGGGATTTGGCCCTACGGTCGAACCGCGCATGCGAACGCTGGTGGCTAGCCGTGATGGGAGTCTACGTCGCAGCGCCGGAAAGGTGCTCGATTATCTCAAGCAGGTGGACAGGCTGCCGATTGCGGACCGCTGCTTCGATCTCGCCCTCGCGCCCTGGAGTCCGAACCTCGGCCTTCAGGAGGATACGATTTTCAGTACCCCTCCGATGACCGTGCGCTTTACTCGCATCAAGAATTCTTGGTTTGCCTCGGATGACGAACTTTCGTTTCGAGTCGCGCCCGCGAACGGGGCTCGCATCAGCGTTCACGGACCCGGGTTCTGGACCCCTGTCGCGGGAAAGGATTCTGTATCGATCGTCTGGTCGACGGGCTTCAGCGGTCTGACCATGAAGCTGGCCGTCGCGGCTGATGCGTTGCGAGGTGAGGCCGAGACGTTTTGGGATTTCCCTCGGCCCCATCAAACGTCACAAGTGACCGGTCTGCGGGTTCCCTGTAAGTGATCGCATTTCCCGAATGCGCTCGACGGCTGTTGGGTTTTCCAGCGCCGACAGGTCGCCCAGGTCCGACTGACCCAGATACGCGCCGCGAATCACACGGCGGAGAATCTTGGCGTTGCGGGTCTTGGGGAGATCGGTCACGAAGCGCACGGCCTGCGGCCGCAATGGCCGGCCGAGTTTTTCCGCGATCGCATCCCCGATCTCATGCGCCAGCGCTTCGGTCGCCTCGTGACCTGGCCGCAACACGGCGAACACGACGATCGCCTCACCTTTGAGCTCGTGCGGCACACCGATCGCCGCCGCCTCGAGCACGGCCGCGTGCGCCGTGGCCGCCGATTCGACCTCGGCGGGCCCCACGCGCTTGCCCGCGACCTTGAGCGTGTCGTCACTGCGGCCCTCGATGTACCAGAAGCCATCAACGTCGATGCGCGCCCAGTCGCCGTGCACCCAGACGTTCGAAAACCGGCTCCAGTACGTAGCCAGGTATTTCTCCGGATCGCGCCAGAACCCGCGCGTCATGCCCGGCCACGGCTGACGAATGACGAGCTCGCCCACCGCGCCGCGCAGCGAGCCGCCGCTCGAGTCCGCCACATCGGCGGCGATCCCGGGCACGGGGCACGCAAAGGCCGTGGGTTGGAGCGGTGTCCACGTCGTGCAGCCGAGGATGCCGCCGGAGCACTCGGTGCCGCCCGAGTAA
>QHUF01000261.1 GCA_003221075.1 Gemmatimonadota bacterium | reverse complement strand
ACCCGCACACATACCACTTCCGAGCGAGGAAACACGAGGTGCAGCGGGGTGTCAGCCTGGTTCGTCAGCTCGAATAGCACAAGCGGACGGGCCCCGCTCCCATGTCCGGCGGAGTCCGGTCGCGCAAAACGCGTCGGGGTCACCGCGAGTGTGACCACGCTGCGCTGCGTGTAGCTGAGCACCACATTGCGCCGGACAATCCCTTCCGGGTCACGCTCCTTGATCTGCGGATTCACGAGCTCCGCATTTGCGGCGCCGGTTGAATCCGTGCCCGTGCGAAGCGTACCGGAGGCCTGCACGAATTTATCCTCGTAATTGGCGACGCCCGACGCTTGAGGGTCGATCGATACCCAGTTTACGCGAACGGAGCGAATGACAAGCGGCGCCGGCAGAAACAAACCCCAGCGGATGACACCCTGCTGAGCGCGCACGACACCGCTTACGCTGATCGTGGTGTCGACGGAGGCCTGAGCAGGCAGGCTGGGGCGTACCAAAACCGTCGCCAGCAGCAGTGCGGACCAGAACCGCATCATGATGAGGAAGATAGTAGTTACAGTAGTCGCGGCTAGGGGCCCGTTCCCTGCGGCCCGCGCGGTACTACTACACCTTCAAACGTCACCGAACGCGGCGTAATCAGTCCCGCCGTCAGCGCAGTCACGAGCAGATCGCTCCACCGGCTGCGCACCTTGATCCGGAGATTGGCGATACGCGCCCCCGTCGCGGCCTGACCGGCCAGCACGTCTTCCGTGTTAGGACGGGAAGCCCCCGCCAATCCCCAGAGCAGGAACACGGGATGTTTGGTGACGCGGAACGCCGTTCCCTGGGGCGGAGCCTGCGCCGGCTCAGCCAGCGAGGTCGGGACGCCGAGATCCGCGGCGTCGAAGGTCATGGCGCAGCCGCTCAGCGTGAGGGCCAAAGCGGCGAGGCCCGCGCGTGTGACAGGATGGATCACGAATCTCCCGGGAAGCAAAGGGACGCGTCGCATGAACGCGGCGCGCCCCAAAGCTACTGCCTCTTACATCCCGATGGGAGCCTTGAGCGCGACGTGCGCGCCGATGCCGAAGATCCCGCCCTTGACCCCACCGCCGAGATTCTCGGAATCGTACGCGACGTGGAGGCCCAGCATGCCGAATCCGACATTGGCGCCAAGCGTCAAACCAATGTGGGATGGCGTGCCGCTGACGCCGGAGAACTTGTACCAGCGATTGTTCACCGCCACGTAGGGCTCGATGCTCAATCCCGGGGTCGGCACGCTGACACTGACCGCACCACCGAGACCCAGTCGCGTTTGCGCCGAGTCACCGTTCGCCGCCCCGGCGTGCGACGCACCCACCTGCAGACTGATGGAAACGGGAATGAGGCTCCCGCCGATTACGCGAAATCCCGCCTGGCCGCCGACGGACGTAAAGCTCTCGGTCGCGCCCTTCGGCTTCCACGACGCGATGCCGGCGGTGAGAGTGATGTTCGCGAGTCCGAGCGAGCCGCGTGCACCGAATGCGGTCCCTTTGCCGAGATTCGTGTTGGGCATGGCGAGATCGCCGTTGAGCGTGATGCCGGTCCCACCTTTGGGACTGCTCCAATTCGGCATCCCTAGCTGCTGCGCCGCGAGCGGTGCAACCGTGAACGCGGCGGCCGCTATACCTGCGAGCATGCGCTTCATCGAAATCCTCCGCTGAAGAATGATCACTGAAGAATGATCCCTGAAGAATGATCAATGATCATTGATCATTGATCATTGGACATTGGATTAGTGCACCCACACGGCGCTAATTGACACGCCCTCTAAATCGCCCAGTCCGGCGCTGATGCGCGCGTCAAAGCGCGGCGTCAGTCGGAAATCGGCGCCCAGCCCGAGCGCAAAGAAAAAGTCCGAGTTGCCGCTGCCGGCGATGAGAAACCCGGTCGGCTGCACGTACGGCACGATGCTGATTTTGGAGTTCACGGGATTGACGCGCCGTCCGAGCGACAGACCGACCGGCACGATCAGCGCCGAGCTGCCGCTGACGAACTGTCCGCCGATGCCGAGGATCAACGCGCCGTCGAGGGGGAAGTCCTCGGTGTGCGTGACGACACGCTCGCGCGCTTCCGCACCCACGAGTAGCACCGAATTGGCCCCGCCGCCCGGCGTGAAGATGCCACCGCGTAAACCGATATCGAATTTTCCACTCGCCCACCGATAGGCGCCTTCGAACGCCGTGCCGCCGCCATTGGGAAAGCTCAGCACCAATCCGATCTCCGAACGGCTGAATGCCCGATAGGGCGCGTTATAGCTCGGCATACCGGTCGCCTGTGCCGCCGCGTTGGAACCGAAGCCCGCGCTCGCAGCGATGATCAGATACGACATGCGAGACCAGCGCATGACATGCTCCTCGAGACTTGGTGCGAGGGTTACCCGACGAACAGAGCGGCGTTCCGATGTTCCGGAACGCCGCGCGTATGGAGGGGCGCAGCATGCTGCGCCCCTCCCACTACTAGTGCCAGAGTGAAATGCCGACGCGGCCACCGATCGCGATGTAATCCGCGGCGAGGCCGAGTGCGGTGCTCGACGAGACCCATTGCAACCCGACTTCGTAGCGCCAGGCCGCGCTCTCATACGGCTTCCGCCAACCCACGCCTCCCTCAAGCTTGATCGCAGTGCCACTGGTGGTGCCGTTATCGCCCAACACCAGGCCGGCGCCGCCCGTGAAGTACATGCCGCGGCGGTGGCCACCGGTGCTGTTGGAATACAGCATGTTGACTTGCGGCGTGAAGAGATAGGTCGTGTTCCCACCCACCGTATTGAAGTTGAGCGTGAGACGTGGCTCCCACATCATTTTGCCCGACCGCGGCACAAAGCCGAAGCGGACATCAAGAGGAGTCACCATGACGATCCCGCCGCCGACACCCGTGATATTCGAGCTCACGTACGCGAGTCCAACGTCCACACCGAACTCGTGCTTAGCGCCCCCCATGGGGGCCGCTGCCCGGCGCTGAGCCTGGGCCGCCGCCGGAAGCGACAGCACTAGTGCCACCAAAACCATCCCGCCGAAGAGCTTCCGCATACCGAGCCTCCAGTTGGGGGTCGTAACGTCGATGGCCCGTCGGCTGGGAGCCTGACGGGCCATCGATCACCACTCCGAGCCTAACGCCAGAACGACATGCCTAAGCGTGCACCGATATCAAAGCTGCTCGGCACGCCTTTACCGCTGTTCTCAAAGTTGTAGCGGAGGAACCCTTCAATGCGCCAAGCGTTGGACTCCATCGGAATCCGCTTGCCCACGCCACCGTTCAGCGACAATTGGGTTGCGGTCGAGCTCGACCCACCAGACGGTGCGGTGTTGGCGATGGCCAAACCGAGGCCGCCCGTGAGATACATGCCCCTACGTGCGGTGGATTTCTTCATGCGATAGATCACGTTCAGATCGGGGTTGAATACGAGAAGATGACCACCGCCCGCATTGGGCCCCGAGAGATAGTTGAGGGAAAACCGCGGCTCGAACGACAGTAGCCCATTGGACATGAAGCCCCACCGAATATCGACGGGCGTTCCGATGCCAAGCCCGCCGCAATCGGTTGTACAGCCACTTCCTGTGTGGCTATATGCCGCACCTAGGTCCACGCCGATTTCGTTCTTGGGACCGCCGGCGGCCGCGCGAGCCCGCTGGGCGAGCGCGAGGTGCGGGAGCGCCACCAGGGCGACAGCCGCCACCAGAGTACTCGTGACCTTCCGCATACCAAAACCTCCAGTTGGGGTGGTGAAAACCGCCACATCGTTAAGAACCACAAGCAGTTCTGTCAACTAGGTGGTCCCAGAAAAGCCCATGGCCCGTCAGCTAGGAGCCTGACGGGCCACGGTTTACGACCGACTTCGTGATGCGGCTCACGCCGCAAAAGGTCGTTTACTTGCCGAAGGTCAGACCGACCGTGATCGGCAGGAAATTGAGCCTGCTGGTGCCGTCAGTGCTGACGCTCGTGTAACGCGTCCCCACCACCAGGCGCGTGCTGCCGGTGCCCATCTTGAAGGCGACTGCCGCGCCGCCGCCGAAGCCAAGCTTCGACTGTTTGGCGATGCCGCCACCGAAATCGATGCTGTAGTAGCCGATGCCGCCCGTAATCATCAGGCGCGCAGGCGCGCTTGCGGGCATCAACGCGTACACAACCGACGCCATACCGCCGATGAGCTTGGTGCTGCCGGTGGCGCCGGTGCCCTTGTGGGCCGTCGACGAATACGACAGATCACCACGGATCCCGACGTTTCCGGGCAGCCAGTAGGTGGCGCCGGCGCCGGCGACCCACCCCATCTTGTCGAGCGTGTTGTAGTCACTCACGGGCATCAGCAAGCCAGCGCTCACGCCATAGCGCACACCTTGCGCCATGGCGGGGCGGGACGCAACGACGCAAAGCGCCGCCACGAGCAGTACGAGTCCGAACCGCTTCATAACCATCCCTCCGGGGGGAAAAGGGGGTTTTACGGGTTTTGGGTCCTTCCAAGCAGGGACCACTGTTGGAAATTGCCCCCCAGAAGTCAAGAGTCGGCAGGTCCAGCTCGTCGTGCCACGATGCGCACAACGTTCGATGCCACTTGAAGAAAGCCCCCCATCACAGTCAGCCGGGTCACGTTACCGCCGGCCTGGTTGATCTTCACGATCCCCTGCCCCAGGAGGGTCATAAACGGGGCGTGCCGTGGGAAAATCCCTACAAACCCGTCATATGCCGGTGCCACCACGGCATCCGCTTCGCCGTCGAACACCGACCGTTCGGCCGAAATCACCGAAACGTGCATCAGGCGGAGGCCATTTTCTTCGCCTGCGCCACGACGTCGTCGATGCCCCCCTGCATGTAAAACGCTTGCTCCGGGAGCTGGTCGAATTCCCCCGAAACGACGCGCTCGAACGACGCGATCGTGTCCTCCAGCTTCACGTATTTGCCCTCCAGGCCCGTGAACTGGGAGGCCACAAAGAAGGGCTGCGACAGGAAGCGCTGCACGCGGCGCGCGCGGCCGACGAGCAGCTTGTCCTCTTCCGACAGCTCGTCCATGCCCAGAATCGCGATGATGTCCTGGAGATCCTTGTAGCGTTGCAGAATGCGCTGCACTTCGACCGCCACCTTGTAGTGGCGCTCGCCCAGGTACTGCGCGTCGAGGATGCGGCTCGACGACGACAGCGGGTTCACGGCCGGATAGATGCCGAGCTCCACGATCGCACGGTCCAACACCACGGTCGCGTCGAGGTGCGAGAACGCCGTTGCCGGCGCCGGATCGGTGAGATCGTCGGCGGGCACGTAGATCGCCTGCACCGACGTGATCGATCCCTTCTTGGTCGACGTGATGCGCTCCTGCAGCTCGCCCATCTCGGTCGCCAGCGTCGGCTGATAGCCGACGGCCGACGGCATTCTGCCGAGCAGCGCCGACACTTCCGATCCCGCCTGCGTGAAACGGAAAATATTGTCGATGAAGACGAGCACGTCCTGGCCTTCGACGTCGCGGAAATATTCGGCGACCGTGAGACCCGTCAACCCGACGCGCAGTCGCGCGCCCGGCGGCTCGTTCATCTGGCCGTAGATCAACGCCACGTTCTCGAGGATGTGCGCTTCCTTGAACTCGAGATACAGGTCGTTGCCCTCTCGCGTCCGCTCGCCCACGCCGCAGAACACGGACTTGCCGCCGTGCGCCTTGGCGACGTTGTTGATCAGCTCCTGGATCACGACGGTCTTGCCGACGCCGGCGCCGCCGAACAGTCCGATCTTACCGCCCTTCACGAACGGAGCGATCAGGTCGATGACTTTGATGCCGGTCTCGAACACTTGCGTCTTCGGCTCGAGGTCGACGAATGCCGGAGTGCCGCGGTGAATCGGCCAGCGCTCGGCGTCTTTCGGAATCGGCGGGCCCTCGTCCACCGGCTCGCCGATGACGTTGAGAATGCGCCCCAGCGCGGGCTTGCCGACCGGAACGGTGATTGGCTGGCCCGTATCCACGACCTCCATGCCGCGCACGATGCCGTCGGTGGAGCTCATGGCGACGGCGCGGACCTGGTTGCGGCCGATGTGCTGCTCGACCTCCGCGACCAGTTGTCCGGAATCGACCTTCACCGTGACCGCGTTGTAGAGCTCGGGGAGCTGCTCGGGCTCGAACTCGACGTCGAGAACTGGGCCGATGACCTGGACCACTTTCCCAATGCTGTGCTTTTCCTGAGTTTTGGTTGCCATGTCCTATCCTTTGAGCGCCTCCGCGCCTCCGACGATCTCCGCCAATTCTTGAGTTATCTGAGCTTGCCTTGCCCGATTGAACGTGCGCTGCAAGATGGTGAGCATGTCTTGGCCGGCGTCGGTCGCGTTTTTCATCGCGGTGCGCCGGGCACCGTGCTCGGCGGCCGCCGTTTCGACGAGCGCGCGGTACATCTGGTTCTGCACATATAGAGGAAGCAGCTCCTGCAGGATCTCTTCGGCAGACGGCTTGAGGATGTAGTTGACCGCCGCCTTTGCTTCTTGACCGCCCGACCGCCGTTTGTCGGGCGGAGTAATCGGCAGGATGCGAAGCGTGGTAGGGGGTGTTGAGACCGCGCTGTTGAACTTCGCAAACACGACATCCACCGCGTCCAGATCCCCCTTCGAGAATCGCTCCATCAGCGGCTTCACCAGTTCGGCGGCGTGCTCCAAAGTCGGCCGATCGCCGATGTCGATGCGCTGCGATGCGATGTTGCGCTTGGTGAACTTGAAGTAGCTGATGCCCTTCTTGCCGACGAG
>QHUF01000415.1 GCA_003221075.1 Gemmatimonadota bacterium | reverse complement strand
GTCTTTTCAGCAGTCCGTACAATGTCTGCGGCCGCCTGGTCGATGAGAGCGTGGTCGAACGCCTTTAACCGGATTCGGATTTTGCTAGCCATTCGGTCCTCGTCGGGCGGATGGGCGGATGGGCAGTTGGGCTGTTACAGCCCATCAGCCCATCAGCCCATTCAGCCCATCATTTCAGGATTTTCGTCACGACTCCTGCACCGACAGTTCGGCCACCTTCACGAATCGCGAAGCGCAATTGCTCTTCCATCGCGATCGGTGTGATCAGCTCGATCGCCATCTTCGTGTTGTCGCCCGGCATCACCATCTCCACGCCCGCCGGCAACTCCACGTTGCCCGTCACGTCCGTCGTGCGGAAATAGAACTGCGGCCGGTAGCCCTTGAAGAACGGCGTGTGCCGCCCGCCCTCTTCCTTGGTCAGCACGTAGACTTCCGATTCGAACTGCGTGTGCGGCTTGATCGAGCCGGGCTTCGCCAGCACCATCCCGCGCTCGATCTGGTCCTTCTCGACGCCGCGGAGCAGCAGCCCGACGTTGTCGCCGGCCTGGCCGTCGTCCAGCAGCTTGCGGAACATCTCGACGCCCGTGACGACCGTCTTCTTGTCGGTGCCGAAGCCCACCATCTCGACCTCGTCGCCCACTTTGATCTTGCCCTTGTCGATTCGTCCGGTCGCGACGGTGCCGCGGCCGGTGATCGAGAAGACGTCTTCGACCGGCATCTGGAACGGCTTGTCGACTTCGCGCTTCGGTACCGGAATGCTCTTGTCGAGCGCCGCGAGCAGCTCCTCGACCTTGCCGACCCACTGCTTATCGCCTTCGATCGCCTTGAGCGCGGAGCCGCGGATCACCGGGATGTCGTCGCCGGGGAACTGGTACTTGCTGAGGAGCTCGCGCACCTCCAGCTCGACCAGGTCCAGCAGCTCGGCATCGTCCACCAGGTCGCACTTATTAAGGAAGACGACGATCGCCGGCACGTTCACCTGCCGGGCGAGCAGGATGTGCTCGCGCGTCTGCGGCATCGGACCGTCGACGGCCGAGACCACCAGGATCGCACCGTCCATCTGGGCGGCGCCGGTGATCATGTTCTTCACATAGTCGGCGTGCCCCGGGCAGTCGACGTGCGCGTAGTGCCGCTCCGTGGTCGAATACTCGACGTGGCTCGTCGCGATGGTCAGAATCTTGGTCGCGTCGCGGCGGCCCTGAGACTCCGACGCCTTCGCCACCTGATCGTAGCTCACGTAGGTGCCGAGACCTTTGTCCGCCGAAACCTTGGTCAAGGCTGCGGTGAGCGTTGTCTTCCCGTGGTCCACGTGGCCGATCGTGCCGACGTTCACGTGGGGCTTGTTGCGCTCGAATTTGGCTTTTGCCATGATCTCCTCGCTGTCAGCCGTCTAGTGACTAAACTCCATCGAGTAAATCGCACGCCCTTGGCTCATCGACCGAAGCGTCGTTGAATAGCCGAACATTTCAGACAGCGGGACACTGGCGGCGACGATATGCGCATCGGCGCGCTGCGTCATGCCACCAATCTTTCCACGTCTTGCCGAGAGATCGCCGATCACGTCGCCCATGTAGTCCGACGGCGTCACGACTTCGACATCCATGATCGGCTCGAGCAGAATCGGATGCGCCTGGCGTGCCGCCTCTTTCACCGCCATCGAGCCGGCGATCTTGAACGCCATTTCGCTCGAGTCGACGTCGTGGAACGAGCCGTCCACCAGCTCGACCTTCACGTCCACCATGGGATAGCCCGCGAGCACGCCGTTCTCGAGCGCTTCCTTCACGCCCTGCTCGACCGGCCCGATGTATTCCTTGGGGATCGAGCCACCGACGATGTTGTCCTCGAACACGAACCCGGTGCCGGCTTCGCCCGGCTCCAGATGGATCACGACGTGGCCGTACTGCCCGCGGCCACCCGACTGGCGAATGAACTTGCCTTCGATGTATTCGACGCGTTTGCGGACCGTTTCGCGGTACGCCACCTGGGGGCGGCCCACGTTGGCGTCGACCTTGAACTCCCGCCGCATGCGCTCGACGATGATCTCGAGATGCAGCTCGCCCATGCCGCTGATGATCGTCTGGGCCGTCTCGGCATCGGTGTGCACGCGGAACGTCGGATCTTCTTCCGACAGCTTCGCCAGCGCGATGCCCAGCTTGTCCTGGTCGGCCTTGGTTTTCGGCTCGATGGCGACCGAGATGACGGGGTTCGGGAAGCGCATCGCCTCGAGAATGATCGGATGCGCTTCGTCGCACAGCGTGTCGCCGGTACGCGTCTCCTTGAGGCCGATGGCGGCGGCGATGTCGCCGGCGCGCACGTCCTCGATCTCCTCGCGCTTGTTGGCGTGCATCTGCAGCAGGCGGCCGATGCGCTCCCTGCGGTCTTTGCTGCTGTTGTAGACGTACGAGCCAGCAGCGAGGACCCCACTGTACACGCGGAAGAACGTCAGCTTTCCGACGTACGGATCGGTCATGATCTTGAACGCGAGCGCGGCGAACGGCGCGTCATCGGACGCGGGGCGCTCGGCGTGCGTCGCGTCGTGGTGCGGCAGATGCCCCTTGATCGGCGGGATGTCGACCGGCGACGGCAAGTAGTCGACGACCGCATCCAGCAGCGCCTGGACGCCCTTGTTCTTGAAGGCCGCGCCGCAGATCACCGGGACGATGGTGCCGGCGACTGTGGCCTTGCGAATGACGCTGCGGATTTCCTCTTCGGTCAGCTTGTGGTCTTCGAGATACTTGTGCAGGATGGCGTCGTCGGACTCGACACAGGCCTCGATCATTTCGTGTCGCAGCTTTGCGACTTGCTCTTTCATCGATTGCGGCACCGGTCCCTCGACGTACTTCTTGCCGAGGGTGTCGTCGTCGTAGACGATCTCGATCTCGCGCACCAGGTCGATGAGTCCCGTGAACAGCTCGCCCGAGCCAAGGGGCAGCTGGATCGGCACGGCCTTCGTGCCGAGCCGGTCGCGGACCATCTTGAGGCACATGTCGAAGTCGGCGCCGACGCGATCCATCTTGTTGACGAAGATGATCCGCGGCACGCCGTAGCGGTCCGCCTGGCGCCACACCGTCTCGGTCTGCGGCTCGACGCCGCCCACCGCGTCGAGCACAGTGACGGCGCCGTCGAGGACGCGGAGCGAACGCTCCACTTCGACGGTGAAGTCCACGTGTCCCG
>QHUF01000260.1 GCA_003221075.1 Gemmatimonadota bacterium | reverse complement strand
ACAGGCGCGAGACGGTACGGATTCGGGGCCCTCGCCCACCGCAACTTCCGCCTCTTCTTCATCGGTCAAGGCATCTCCCTCGTCGGCACATGGATGCAGAACGTCGGCGAAGGATGGCTGATCCTCACGCTGACCAATTCTCCATTTTACGTCGGCCTCACCGCCGCCCTCAGCTCGGTCGGCGTGCTGCTCTTCAGTCTCTACGCCGGCGTGATCGCCGACCGCGTCGACAAGCGGCGGTTCATCATCCTCATGCAGCTCGCGTTCATGATCGAGGCGTTCACCGTCTCGATCCTGATCTGGACGAACGCCATCGCCGTCTGGCAGGTGCTCGTGCTCGCCACGACCCTGGGCATCGCGAGCGCGTTTGACATCCCGATGCGGCAGGCATTCGTCGTCGAGATGGTGGGCAAGGACGATCTGATGAACGCGATTGCGCTCAACTCGTCGCTCTTCAATGCGGCGCGCGTGATTGGGCCGGCGATCGCGGGACTCCTGATCGGCACCGTCGGCATTGCGTGGTGCTACTTCGTCAATGGCCTGAGCTACATCGCCGTGATCGCCGGCCTCTTGATGATGCGGCTGCCGTACGATCCACGCCCGCCGAAGACGACGTCCGCCTGGACCGGTTTTCGCGAGGTGCTGGCCTACCTGCGCAACGACCGGCGCCTCCGAGTGCTCATGATTCTGACCGCCATCCTGAGCGTATTCGGCTTTCCGTATATCGCGATGATGCCGGTGTTCGCGCGCGATGTCCTGAACCGCGGGGCGACCGGCTACGGCGCACTCACCTCGTCCATTGGCATCGGCGCCGTGATCGGCGCGCTGGGCATCGCGCTCGCCTCGGCGCGCATCCGGGCGCGGGGACGGCTGATGCTGATCGGGGGCACGGCCTTTGGGATCCTGCTCATCCTGTTCTCGGCGTCCCGCGTCCTCGCGCTCTCGATGGTGCTGCTCGGCCTCGCGGGGTGTGCCATGATCGTGAACAACTCCCTCACGAACACGCTGATCCAAACGACGGCGCCCGATCACCTACGGGGGCGCGTCATGGGCTTCTATTCGTTCGTGTTTGTGGGAATGGCGCCGTTCGGGGCTTTTCTGTTCGGGGTCGTAGCGGAGCGCGTCGGCGTCCCCACGACGATCGCGACTGGCGGGGTTATCGTGACCATCACAGTGGCGATTGCGCGGTGGCTGGTACCGGAAATCCGTAACGCGTGATGGGTCGTATGTAGGGGCGCAGCATGCTGCGCCCCTACACCCACCTGCGTCTCTTCACCTCTCCCATGATCAAATCCGCGGCTCCCTCAAATCCCAGCCGTTCGGCATTCACGACGAGATCATACTGTGTGAGGTCCTGCCGGTCGCGCCCGTAATGCCTCTTCACATACTGATCACGGTGCTGATCGGTCTCGTCGATCACCTTGTCGACCTTGGCGGGATCCACGCCGAGTCGCTCGATCGCGACTTTGCGGCGGAACGGTTTGGACGCGATCACGTAGACGTGCAGCGCATTTGACCGCGTTGCCAGAACCGCCTGCGCGCCGCGCCCGACCAGCACCACCCGCCCCTCCGCCGCCGCCTCGGCGATCACACGCTCGGTCATCTTGGTAACGAGGTCTTCTTCAGTCTCGACGGGCATCGGGTGCTCACCGGTGGTGATGAACATCTCCGGCGACGCGACGGCCAGCGTCTGCGCCAGCCGCTCGAGCAACCCGGGCGCCCGCTCCTCGCGGCGGGCCACCTCGTCGGGCGACAACCCGGCGAGGTGCGCCACCTGATCGACGAACTCGTTGTCGATCAGCGTCCAGTGCCCGCCGAGGCGGTCGACGACCAGTCGCGCGATCTCCGATCCGCCGGAGGCGTACTGGCGCGTGATCGTGACGAGCGGCTTTACTGCTGACGAAGATTGCGTCGCAAATCTCCGATGTTCAGCATCGGAATCCCGCCCGAGGGGGGCACGAGGATCACGAGGTTGTTCGACGGATTACGTAAAGAGGTTGGGTCCTGTGCCAGGCCCCCCCCCGCCAGTCCCCATCGGTCCTTTGCCGAACGGCGGTTTCTGCTCGGCCCGCGCCCGGACGTAGCCGAGCTCCTCGCTGCGCGCGATGCGCTTCTCGGCGACGAGGCCCTCGAGCACCAGCTCGCACGCCGACACCATCGTCGCCGGATCTTTCTTGCCGGCGAGCCCCACCTGTTCGATCAGCGCGAGCAGGCCGGGGACGACGGTGAAGCCCTTGAGCAGCGCCTCGGAGCGCTCGTCAGGGGTGATTTTGAGCGCGCCGCCTTCATCGAACCAGTGGACGATGTCGTCCACGTTCGCGCCGCCCACCCGGCCCTCAAACGTGCGGCCGGCGGCCCGGCGGATCAGGTCCTTGGCGATGGTCTCCGAGCCTTGCAGCTCGCCCTCGTACTCGAGCTCGAGCTTGCCGGTGATCGCCGGCAGCGCCGCGTACACATCGGAGATCCGCGGTACTACGGTCTTTTCCTTCGTGAGGATGGTGCGCCGCTCCGCGTTCGATAGCACGTTGTCCAGGACGCTGATCGGCAGTCGTTGCGACACGCCGCTGCGGCGATCGACGCGCTTGTCCTCGCGCGCCTCGAACGCGATCCGCTCGATCAATTCGGCCATGAAGTCGGGCACGCGGACGGATCTCGCGCCATTCCGGTCGACCCACGCCTCTTGTTGCGTAATGGCGGTCCCCAACTCGACCGTGAGTGGATAATGGGTCGTGATCTCGGATCCGATGCGGTCCTTGAGCGGCGTGATGATCTTGCCCCGCGCCGTGTAGTCCTCGGGATTCGCCGTAAAGACCAGGGCCACGTCGAGGTTCAGGCGCACGGGGTAGCCTTTGATCTGGACGTCACCTTCCTGCATGATGTTGAAGAGGCCCACCTGAATCTTGCCCGCCAGGTCCGGCAGCTCGTTGATCGCGAAGACGCCGCGATTGGCGCGCGGCAGCAGGCCGAAATGCATCGTGAGCTCGTCCGACAGGAGATGCCCGCCCCGCGCCGCCTTGATCGGATCGACGTCGCCGATGATGTCGGCGATCGTCACGTCCGGGGTCGCGAGCTTCTCGACGAACCGCAGCTCGCGCGTCAGCCAGGCGATCGGCGTCGCGTCACCGCGCTCGGTGATCAGCTCCCGCCCGTATTTGGAGATCGGCTCGAAGGGATCGTCGTTGACCTCGCTGCCCGCGATGATCGGAATCTCCTCGTCGAGCAGCGTGACGAGCTGGCGCAGGATACGGCTCTTCGCCTGACCGCGCAGGCCGAGCAGAATGAAATTGTGGCGTGACAGAATGGCGTTGACGAGCTGCGGCAGCACCGTCTCTTCGTATCCCACGATGCCCGGGAACAGCGGCGAGCCGTTCTCGAGGAAACAGATGAGATTCTCGCGCATTTCATCTTTGACCGTGCGCTGGCGGCGGGCGGGACTGGCCCACTCCGTCTTCTTCAGCTCACCGAGTGTGGTTGCTTGAGTCATGGCTCGACGTTAAACCCCTCAGCCCGTGCTCTGCAACCCTTGGGCAATGCCCCGCACACTTGCCAGCAGCGCGCGGAACACTTCGTTGTCGGGCCGCCCGTCGGCGCGCCACCGATCCAGGAGATCGATTTGCAGCAGGCTCATCGGGTCTACGTACGGATTGCGCAACAGAATCGACCGTTGCAGGGCGGAATCTGAATCGAGCAAAGCCGTCTCGCGTTTGAGTGCGAGCACGTTCGCTACCGTCCGGTCGAACTCGGCCCGAATCACCGGGAAGTAGCGATCGCCGAGCGTTCCGGCGAGGCGCGCATACCGCGCCGCGATGGCGAGATCGGCCGTCGCGAGCACCATCTCCACGTCGTCGATCAGTGCCCGCATGAACGGCCAGTCGCGGACCATGTCGCCGAGCGCGGCCGCGCCGTGGCGCTCCGTCGCGCGATCCAATGCCGTGCCCAGCCCGTACCAGCCAGGCAGCAGATGGCGGCTCTGCGTCCACGCGAACACCCACGGAATCGCGCGCAGCTGCTCGATCTCGTTTTGGTCGGCGCTGGGGCGCGAGGCAGGACGGCTGCCGATCTCCATGCGCTCGATGACGTCAATCGGCGTCGCCTGCCGGAAGTACTCCGCGAAGTGCGGGTCATCGTAGACGAGCGCACGGTAGGCCGCCCGGGAATCGCGCGCGAGGACTTCCATTGTGCCGGTCCAACCGGTCTCACGAGAATCGGGGGTGTGGGGCAGGGCGGTCGCAAGCGCCACGGCGCTCACCGTCTGCTCGAGCGTGCGCATGGCGATGCCGCGCAGCCCGTACTTCGCATTGATCGCCTCCCCCTGTTCCGTCATGCGGTAGCGGCCCCGGACCGAACCGGCGGGAGCGCTCAGGATGGCACTCGCGATCCTGCCGCCGCCGCGGCTCACGGTACCGCCGCGACCGTGGAAGAAGGTGAGATCGACACCGGAGCGATCCGTCGCTGCGACGAGCGCCGCCTGCGCCCGATGGAGCGCCCAGCGCGACGCCCCGATCCCCGCGTCCTTGTTGCTGTCGGAGTATCCGATCATCACCATCTGCTGCATGCGTCGCTCGGCGAGGTGTGCCCGGTAGAAGGGCTCGGCGAGCAGCTCACACATGACCGTGGGCGCCGCGGCGAGATCGGTCACGGTCTCGAAGAGTGGTGCGACGTCCAGCGGCACGTGACCTTCGCCAGGTTGACCGAGCCCGCCCCACCGGGCGAGCACGAGAACCGCGAGGACGTCGTCCGCGCCCTGCGTCATGCTGATGATGTAGGGACCCACGGCGTCCGGCCCAAAGCGTGCGCGACAGTCGGCGATTGCTGTGAACACCTCCAGCGTGCGGGTGGCCTGGGCGTCCGGCGATCCCGCGGGCTGCTCTCCTTGCGTGAGCACTCGCTGCAGCCGCGCGAGGCGGTCGGCCGCTGGGCGCGTGTTCCACTCAGGGTCCGCAAGCAGCGTCGCGAGCACCGCGCGATGGACGTGCGCATGTTGTCTCACGTCGATCGTCGCCATGTGGAAGCCGAACGTCTCGACGCGGCGCAGCAGCCGCTGCACGCCGAACAGTCCCGCGTGCTCCCCGCGGTGCGCGCGCAGACTGGCGATGACGATCCCCAGGTCACGCTCGAGCTCGGCGGCGGCGGTATAGCCGTCTGACGTATCGCGTCGTGTAGCCTCGAGTCGCGCCGCGATCAGGCGAAACAGGACGCGGTACGGCATGTCGTGATAGCGTGCCGGGATCGTCGCGAGCGCCTTGGGGAACTGCGCGCTGTAGGCTGCGACCCGCTCACGCACCACGTCGCTCACGCCCGTGAGTGCGCCCGATTGCGACAGCCGGCGCGACAGCTCCGTAGCCTCTCGGGCGTAGCGCTCGAGCGCCAGCTCCCGTTGGCGCGACAGGGCCGCGTGCAGCGTCTCGGCGCCGACGGAGGGGTTGCCGTCCATGTCGCCGCCTACCCAGGAGCCAAAGCGCAAGACCGGCCGCGTGGGAGGCGGCACTGCGACGTCGTAGGCGTTGTGCACGGCCTGCTCGAGCTCTGCGGAGAACGGCGGCACGATCCGGTAGACGATGTCCGTCAGGTAGAAGAGCACATTCTCGAGCTCGTCCATGACGGTGGGGCGCGCCGAGGGCTGCGGATCGGTTTGCCACGTGGCGGTGATCTCTTCGCGAATCCGTGCCAGCGCGGCACGCTCTTCGTCGGGCGTGCGTGACGGATCGAGCCGCTCCACGAGCAGCCGGCCGATCACCTGCTCCTTCTCGAGCAGCGTACGCCGGGTTGCTTCGGTGGGATGCGCGGTGAAGACCGGTTCGACCCGCAGCCGTTGCAGCAGCGCGGCGACCTGGGGCGGCGAGACGCCAGCCGCGGCGAGCCGGGCGACCGCGGCCTGGAGGCTGCCCTCCTGGGGATCGCGCGCGCTGCGCAGGTAGTCGCGCCGGCGCCGGATGCGGTGAATCCGCTCGGCGAGATTGACGACTTCGAAGTAGGTGGCGAACGCGCGGACCAGCGTCTCGGCATCGCGCGGGGCCAAGCCCTGCAGCAGCGCATGCAGCTCATCATCCGCGCCAGCGATCGCCGCGTGCCGGGCGCGCTCGACGAGCTGGAAGAACGCGTCGCCACACTGCTCGCGAATGACGTCTCCGACCAGCGCGCCGAGCGTTCGGACGTCGTCTCGTAGCGGAACATCCTTTGGAGCAAACTCTGTCAGGGAGCCTCGGCGGGCGTGAAGAGCCGCGCGGCGGCGATACCCCAAGCGGCAAGATCGACAGACGCCCGTCCGTCGCCGCCGACAGGAATCGCCTCACCGTTTTGTTCGACGAGTGTGGTGCGCCGGGCGAGCTTGAACGCGTATGCCGCGGGCCAGACGCCGACACTGCGTGCTTGTCCCGCAACATCGAGCACTCTCACGATGACGCCTTCCTCATCGTCCGCCGGTTTCGCGCCGATGATGACGGCGCCCTTGTCGGCGTAAAACAGCGCGCGGTCCTTCGTGATCAGGGGACCGGCTGTCTCGTTGGTGTACGACGGACTGAGGTACAGCGGGTCGCAGGCTGCCCAGCCGCGCCGCACCGGCTCCGCGGCATCGCCGGGCGCGAGCAGCGAGAGGCGGTACCGGAATGTCACGGCTCCGCCTTGTGAAGCCGCGTAATTCGTATGCCAGTAGTTGTTCATCGCGTAGGCGAACAGCGTTCCGTCGGGAATGATCGTGCGGCGCCACACGCCGCGGAACAGATCGTTCAGCGTGAAGAGCGGAGTGTCGGGCCCGCTCCAGAGCACGCCGTCGTTCCCTTCGTGCAGCCAGACCCAGTGCGCGTGACAATACCAATCGCGGCAACTTCCGGGCTGCTGATCGCGATCGACGGTCATACGGCCCAGCGGGACCTCGACGTCGACGGTTGGTTTGATGAACGCGAAGGGATACAGCGTGATCGTCGACGTGATGGACGGGAATCCCTCGAGTGCTCGCTCGATGACGAGACGCACCCCGATGCTGGGCAGGCGCTCGCGACGACAGCGCACGAGCTTGGCCTGTGTGAGCTCGAGCTGCGGCGGATTCTTGAGATCGTCGCGCTCGCCGGAGGTCCAGAGGGCGCTGTGGTCGCCGCCGCGCGCGTAGACGAGCTGATTCAAGCCAGACCAGTCCGATGGCTTCACACGCTCCTTGCCGTCCGGACCGGTGAGTGAGCGGATCGCGCCACTCGCCTGGTCTATCTGGACCGTGAATCCTCCCGCCTTGGCATCTAGCGCCTCACCGTCGGCAGCGGGTGGCCGAGCGTCGCGGTCTGCTTCGGTTAGTGCCAGGTAGCCGAGGGGAGGTACCTCGCGGAACAGGACGAGCGCGTCGCCATTCTCGAGATCGACCGACGCGAGCTCCCGGCCGTCGTTGCTGAGGGATTTCGCCGCGCCACCGGGCACGCGGGCTACGTCAGTCCGCTCCCACGTGCCGGCATTGAAGACCAGGCGGCCGCGGCCGGGGCGGCACGCTCGGCCAAGGCGCAACAATCCATTGCTCAGGTGATCCCGCGCGGCCGCGGCGCCGGCGTCGATGAAGCGCTTCTTGTACTCCCATTGCGCCACGGTCTGCCGCGATGCCGGTGCCGCCACGCTTTCGGCGGCACCCCAGGTATGCTCCCCAAACAGCAGCAGATCGCGCCACATCGCGGCGCGGGCATCAGCCCTGGCCCGCCGGCGCGCCACAGCGTTGTCATCGCGGGGCTCGATGCGATCGTCCCACAGCGCCACGATCTCGGACGCACGGGCCGCCAGCTGAGCGGACCGGAACGCGGCCAGCTCCGCCGCGGTGGACGCCGCTCCGTCCTCCCAGTAGAGACCTGTGTCGCCGCGCCGGACCGGGATCTTCGTTCCGTAGCGGCGCTCCACATCGCGGAAGAAGTCTTCGGCACGGCCCATGACGATGCGCGGGAACGTGAAGCGGCGGGCGAATTCCTGAACGTTGGCGACGATCGCTTCCTTTATAGGCGCGTTGTCTTGCCAGTCGGCGCCGTACAGCAGCGCCGTGTCGTACGGCCAATTCTGGGCCAGAAACGCCGGCTGATTGAGCAGCCAATCGGAGAGGCGGTGTCCCATCTCGTCGGGGCCGACGTCGAAGCCGAATCGCGTCCCGTCGCCGTAGTGGTGCGCGCGCCAATGCAGCACCCGGCTGCCGTCGGGTCCCTCCCAGTAATAGAGCTGCGGGTAGATGGTGCCTTCGGCGCCCACCCCGCCGCTGGACGGAAGCAGTGGCACGGCGCGTTCGGGATTGGGCCCCGAGGCGAGGTATTTCACGCCGCTCGCGGCGAGCAGCATGGGGAACGTCAACGTTTGGCCGGGGACGTCGGTGATCTGAGCGGAGAGGATCGTCAGGCCCCGTTCGCGCGCCAGCTTCCCCGCGGGCCACACGAGCCGCGCGAACGTCTCGTGATCGAGGAGGCCGGTGAGCATGTTCGCGAACAACCCCTGCCACGCGATCTTGCCGCCCGAGATCGCCTGCACCAGCGCGT
>QHUF01000259.1 GCA_003221075.1 Gemmatimonadota bacterium | reverse complement strand
GCCGTCCTCGGCGCTCTGCAAGAACTCCGCACCAGCCTCGGCCGCCGCGGTGTTGACGCCCGGACCGAGTGCAACGGGGATACCCCAGCCGAAGTCGTCCTTCGGGTTGGCGCGTTTTGAGAGGAAGACGTCCCCGAGGCCCGCCCCGCCTGGCCGAGTGCTCCTGAAGAAGAGCAGATGCCCGTCCACGGATAATCCTGGTCCAGTCTCGTCCGAGGCTGTATTAACGGCCGGTCCGAGGTCCAGTGGAGCTTCCCACGCGCAGTCCTTGCAGGCGCGCTGGGAAACCCAAATGTCGAATCCACCGATTCCGCCGGGTCGATCGGAGCCGAAGTAGAGGCTCAGCTCGTCGTTCGAGAGCGTCGGACCTTGTTCGTTGAACGTCGTGTTGATCATCGAGCCGAGGTTTACGGGCTCGGACCACGTGGAGAAATGCGCCGTGGGGTTCACGACGAGGTTCGCCGTAATGCTCCGATCGGACTCTGTTCCACAGGCAAGGAGCAGCGCGAGCGAAGCCACCGCAGCGAGCGTCCGGGAAGTCGGCGTCATGGCTGCAGACCCGGCTGGCGCGTCGACATCCAGAGATCCTGCACGCCAACGCCGCCTGGCCGGATCGACGTGAAGATCAGTGTGCGCCCGTCGCGCGAGAGCACCGGTTGCGAATCGACGTCCGGAGTGTTGATCGGCGCGTCCAAATGGGTTGGATTCGACCAGGGGTCTTGGGCGGACTGGCGGGTGAAGCGCCAGATGTCGAAGTTGCCGAAGCCTCCCGCCCGCAACGAGGAGAGCAGCAGCTCGTGACCGTCCGCGCTCACCGCCACTTTTTGGTCGAACGTGGTCGGGTCGCTCAACTCCGGGACGAGGACCGCAGGGCCGAGCGCGTCGCCGTCATTCGACACCGCGACTCGATAGACGTCGACGCTGCCGCCGGCGGTCGGTCGATTGAAGTACACGAAGGCGTTCGGCTCTCCCGGCTCATGCACGTAAAACGTGCCCTGCTCGTTGGCCGCCGTATTCACATCCGGTCCGAGGTTCACCGGAGGGCCCCAGACGTCCCCGTCCGCGCCGGTGCTCACGCGATGGGAGACGTAAACGTCGCCGAGGCCGAAACCACCAGCGCGCGCACTATAGAAGAACAGGAGGCGGCCGTCTTCAGACATCGTCGGTGCGGCGTCGATCGCGTCGCTGTTGATCGGCGCACCGAGATTCACCGGGGCTTCCCAATCGCACGCCAGACAGCGGCGACGCGACATCCAGATATCGAGGTTGCCGAGACCGCCGGTGCGTGTCGAGACGAAGAAGAGCGTATGCGCGTCGGACGAGAGGCCGGCGTTGGCGTCGAGGGCGCTCGAGTTCACCACGGGACCGAGATTCACGGGCTCGGACCACTCGGAGCCGGCGAAGCGGTCGGCCTGAAGCTGATATACGACCTGGTCGGAATTCGGCCTGCAAGCGACCAGCAGTCCTAGCACCGTCAATGGAGCGAGATGGCAGCGTGTGATGGTCATAGCCTCCCCCGTAGGTGGGAAGCCCGCGCGGCGCGCGGTTACGGTCTCGGTGTCGGAGGGGCGTCCTGGAGGGGCGTCGATTCGGCATCAGGGCCGGCGGGCTCGACGAGGGAGTAACGTACCGTCACAATCATGACCCGGCAACTTGCAACGACGTCGACGACTCGATTGATGGAGATCCGGCGCCTAGGTGCGCTAGGACACCGGATCACCATCATCGGAGAAGGCAAGCGTTAAGGTGCGGTCAGTGTGATCGTCTTCTCACTTCCCCCACGCGGCTCCTCGCCGAGCAAATAGCGCCACGCGTCGCGCAGCAGCGGCACGCCATCGGGGCCGATCGGCGTGTTGTTGTCACGTGCCGTGCTCTGGTGGGGTGCGTTGAAAGCGTCATAGCCGAGCGTCGGCCGCAGATCGGTGTAGACGATGTGCGTCCCACCGTACGGCGGGTCATTCAACTCCGCGATGACCGGATCCCCGAACTGCCCTATGAGAGCTGTGAGATTCGCGCGGATGCCAACGACGAGATGATCGCGGTCGTGGAAGAGCGCGAAGTATTTCGCCGCGGGCGTCGCCCCAATGGAGATCCACCGGTCGACTTCCTCGGGCACGCGCGCGTCGGGCGGTCCTGAGAACATGACGACGCGATCCACATGGTGGAGCTTCCCGATCAGCGCCGCCTGAGCTGAACCCTGCGATTGACCGCTGACGGCGATCTGCGACCACTTCGGCGCGCCGTCCTCCAGGAACCGCGACCACCCCTCGTCGGGGTACTGTGCGTCGAGGTACAGCAGGAGCTTGGTCAGCCGATTTTCGATGCCATTCGCAGGCGTCACGTTCACGAGGCTCGACCGATCGATCCCGTCCTGGACTTCCAAGTGGATGTTTCCGGAGCAGTCTGGGTCCGGGCTGCCACGGCAGACGTTCACCACCGTGATCTCGTTCTGGTACATCAGGCCGATTACATGGTAGCCCTGGCGCGCGGCCACCTGCTCAAACTTGAGCCAGCCGGACGGCGTATTGTTGTTCCCAGGCATGAACACGAGCAGCTTCGGGTTGCCGCGCGCCGCCGTATCGAGCCAGACGTAATGGTCGGCGAGCGCGCGGTCGATGGCGGGGTCCGTCGCCTGTGGCGCGATGACGTGCTGCACGAGCGGCGCCGACGACTCTTCCGTCATCTGCGACATCATCGGATCAATCGAGCGAGACATCGTCGCGTCGGGCGCTAGTTGACGCGCGACATCGCGGCAGCCGGCGAGCGTACCAACCATCGCGGCGACCGCGATGGCAAAGCGTGTGACGTGTGACATGATCCACCTTCCTGTGGCCGTGATTTCGCTTGGCCGAGCGGTCGCACCATTGCGGAGCGGTCTCGCCACGGTACTTTCGCGGGTGACGCGCACACAGTAGGGCCACGATGTGAGTGGCCTGTTACGGGCGGCGCATTCTCGGTGCGCTGAACCTCCTCAGCGCAGACGGGCACGAGCTCAAGTCGATCCTGGCCCAACCCAAACGGGTCGCGCTGCTCGCGTACCTCGCCGCCGTCACACCTCCGCGGCTGCATCGGCGTGACTCCCTCACCGCGTTGTTCTGGCCCGATCTCGATCAGGAGCATGCCCGGGCTGCGCTGCGCCAAGCGCTGCACGGCCTGCGGCAAGAGCTCGGCGAAGGAGTGCTCGTGAGTCGCGGCGACGAGGAAGTCGGTCTCGACGTGGAGCGGCTCCGCTGCGACGTGGTCGAGTTCGAACGCGCCACCCAGGAACGACGACTGGCGGACGCGCTCGAGCTCTATCGGGGAGAACTTCTCGAGGGCTTCTTCATTCGCGGTGCGATCGGTTTTGAGCAATGGCTCGAAGACGAGCGCGCCCGTCTCAGAACTGTGGCGCTGCGCAGCGCCACGTCGCTGGCGGAGCAGCGCCAGGCAGGCGGCGACCCTCGTGAATCAGCGCACTGGACGCGGCGGGCGCTGCGCATCGCCCCGTTCGATGAGCCCACGTTGCGCCGGCTCATCCAGACACTCGACCGCCTCGGCGACCGCGCCGGCGCGCTCGACGTCTATGCCGCCTTCACACAGCGTCTCAAAGCGGAGCTCGAGACCGATCCGGCGCCCGAGACAGCCGCGCTGGTTGCGGTGCTGGGAATCGCGGGGGTGGTGTTGGGCGTGACGCTGCGCTCCACGCCGTCGCTCAACGCGAAGCGCGTACTGGTCGTGCCGTTCACCAACCGCACCGGCGATAGCACGCTCGACCCCCTCGGCAACCTTGCAGCCGACTGGATCACGCGGGGTCTCGCGTCAACGGAAGTGCTCGAACCTGTGGACCCCGGCACAATCGTGTTGGGAGCCAATCGGACTGGGACAGGCGTCGTCTCGGACGCCGTAGCACGGGCGCGCGCCACTGGCTCGGGGATGCTGGTGTCGGGCTCGTTGTACCTGCGCGAGGGTCAGATCGAGCTCAACGCCATAATCACCGACGTGGGGAGCGGCAGCGTACTGCACCCCCTCGAGCCGGTATTCGGGAA
The DNA here is from genome assembly GCA_003221075.1 of Gemmatimonadota bacterium. Classification (GTDB taxonomy): domain Bacteria; phylum Gemmatimonadota; class Gemmatimonadetes; order Gemmatimonadales; family GWC2-71-9; genus 20CM-2-65-7. Next base: position 7,055 of record QHUF01000259.1, on the reverse strand, counting down.
TCCGCACGAGCCGCGGGCGGCGCTGAAGGTCCTGCGTGAGCGCATCACGTCTACCCTCGCCGAGGCGGTGGACCCACGACTCGGCGGACCCGTACAGGCCGGTAACCCACCGCGCTACGAAGCGTACCTCGCGTTCAGCGCCGGCGTCGAGATCTTCTACGGCGGCCGCAGGGCCCGCGATGCGCTGCCGTTTTTTCAGCGCGCCGCCGCGCTCGACTCGACGTATGCGCAGCCGCTGATCTGGGCGGCGTGGGCTCACGGCGGGACTGCGCTCGATCAATGCGACTCCACCGCTGCCATCGCGCACCGTCTGGCCGCGATGAGTCTCACGCCGCTCGAACAGATGCAGATCGACCGGGTGATGGCCCGCTGCCGCGGCGATCTCGCGGGCGCCTACGCCCTCGGACGGAGATTGACCGACGCGCTTCCCGGTTCTGAGCTGATGTGGGAGCAGCTCGCCCGCGACGCACTCGATTTCAATCGTCCGCGGGAGGCGATAACGATTCTCGAGCGATTGCATCCCGACAGCGGCGTCCTCAGCGGCCGAGCCGGCTACTACAATTGGCTGACCAACGCGTACCATGTGCTCGGCGAGCATGATCGTGAGCTGCGAACCGCGCGCCGAGCCCGCCAACGCTTTCCGAGAAACCTCGCAACGCTCCGCATGGAGCTGCTGGCGTTGTCCGGGCTGGGGCGTGGACGTGAGGTGATCGAGCGCCTCGACGAGATCGACACGCTGCCACCGGACCCGATCCGACTGCCGGCTCCGGTGATGCGAGAAACGGCGCTCGACCTTGCAGCGCATGGCGACAGTGCCGCCGCCGGTATCGCGTTCGCTCGCACCCTCGCCTGGTTGGAGAGCCAACCCGCCGCGGAACGCGCGACCGCAGACAAGCGCTTCGAGCGGGCACTGACACACTATGCGGCCGGCAATGCAGACTCCGCCCACGCCATCGCCGCGGAGCTGGTGCGCCGCTACCCGCGCGACGCGCGCTACACAGGTTTGCTCGGCACGCTGGCGGCGACGCGCGGCGACCGTGCGGAGGCCGTTCGACTCAGCGACGTCCTGATCGCTCTCGAGCGGCCCTTCGGGCGCGGCGAGGCCAGCTACTGGCGTGCTTGCATCGCGGCACGGCTGGGTGAGCGGGACACCGCCCTCGATCTGCTGGCGCGCGCCCTGGATGCCGGATACGTCTACCAGGTCCGCTTCCTCGATGCGCATGTCGAGCCGAGCTTCGCCACGCTGCGCGGGGACCCGCGGTTCAAAATGTTGTTGCGGCCCAAGGGATGATCGGACTGCTTGCGTTGAGCTTCGTCGCACCGCTCTGCGCGCAGGGAATCACCTCCGCTGCATTGCAGGGGCGCGTTTTACAAACCGACAGCTCGCCCATCTCTGGCGCCGTCGTGAGCGCGATTCTGCCGGCCAGCGGTGCACACTGGCAAGTGGTGACCGACGCCGCGGGGCGGTACTTCTTTGAGAACGTGCGCGTCGGCGGGCCCTACGTAATTCAAGCCAGCGCACTCGGCTTCAAACCGCAGAGCTTCGACGGCATCGTCCTCGCGCTAGGCCAGCGCCACCGCGCCGATTTCGCCCTGCCGCCACTCGCGCTCGAGCTGCCCGCCCTCACGATCCGGGCCACCGTGGACCCGCTGGTGAATTCTGGGCGCACTGGTCCCGTGCACATCGTGTCGGACGCGGAGTTGGCGGCGCTCCCGAACCTGGCGCGCGACTTGAATGTCGCGGCCGCGCTCGATCCCCTGGCGGTCTTGAGGCCGCTCGGCGGGATTTCCGTCGGCGGTCAAAACCAGGGTTACAACGGTCTGCAGGTGGATGGCGGACTGAACGCTGATCCCTATTTCGGACGCGCGCCCGGTGGCGCTTACCCGAGCGGATCCTTCCCCGAAGTGCTCCCGCACGCGATCTCGCTTGAAACCGTGAGCGAATTCCAGGTGCTCAGCGCGCCATTCGATGTCCGGCTCGGCAACTTCGCCGCCGGGCTCCTGAACGCCGTGACAAAATCCGGGACCAATACGCTGCATGGCTCGGGGTTCACCTTCGTCCAGGACGGCCGGCTGACGGCTGGCGGACCGGGCGGTCGGACCGCATTCACGAGCTCGCAATTCGGGGGGACGCTCTCCGGTCCCATCGTGCGCAACCGCGTGCACTTCTTCGTGAACGCTGATTTGCAGCAGCTCATCGTCCCCGATCCGGGGCCGCTGCCTTTGCAGGGCGGACGGACCGCCGTCAGCGAGTCCAGTGCGGTTCGCTTCCAACGAATTCTTGCGGACACGTTTGGGCTACAGCCTGGTACGGTCGGACCATCCGAAGGCCATCTGCCGGCGCAGGACATATTCGGCAAGATCAGCGTCCAGCTCGGCGCCAGCGGCCACCTGGAGATCTCCCATCGGTATGCGCATGGCGATCGCCGGGATTTCGTCGATGCGGGGCGCACGTTCGACACGACAAGCCTGTCATCGGTCGCCGGTCGAAGCCGATCGACCGTGAACACGTCGCGCCTGATCTGGAGCGCGCCGCTGCGCGGCCGGGCCCAGAACGAAGTCATCGTGAGCTATCAACGGTTGTTGGACACCTGCCAGCCAAACGGCCCGTTCCCGTTCATCCAGGTCTCCGCTGACGGGGGCTTTCTGATCGCGGGATCCAATTCAGTCTGTCCCACAACCGCAGTGCGGCAGAACGCCCTCGAGGTCACCGAGAACCTGACGATTAGCACGGGAGCGCATCTCGTCACCGTCGGCGTGCACGGTGAGATGCTGCATTTCCGCGATCCGTTAGTGCAGGTGTCAGCAGGCAGGTGGTTTTTTGCGAACCTCGACTCGCTGACAACAGGCGGGGCGTACCACTATGACCGCGGCCTCCCCGGTCCGACACCAGGAGCAACCTTCCACGCAGCCGGGCTCGGTGTCTACGCGCAGGACCGTTGGCTGCCGTCGGAGCGCTTGACGCTGACCGTTGGGCTGCGCGCCGACATCCCGTTCCTGCCGGACGCCGGCTTCACCAACCCGTCGGTGCTCAGCAGGCTGAGTGTGAATACGGGACGCCTGCCGAGCGGGAACGTGTTGTGGTCGCCGCGGCTCGGACTCAACTACGATCTGACTGGCAGCGGCATTGCTTTTCTACGCGGTGGGATCGGACTGTTCAGCGGACCCCCGCCCTATCGCTGGCTGGGGAACGGCTACCGAGACGGCGGAGAAGAGAAGGTCGTGAATTGCAATGACCCGGACGTGCCGGCGTTCCGCAAGCCGTTCGAACCGGCTAGCCAGCCGCTGACCTGCCCAAGCACGCGCGGTGCGACGCCGCGAATCAGTTTCTTCGATCCCGGTCTCAAGCTGCCGCAAAACCTGAAACTGGCCTTTGGTGTGGATCGGCACTTTCCGGGCGGCGTTACCGTAACCATCGACCTCCTATACACGCGCGCCATCCACCAGATCTACGTCAGCGAAGCAAATCTCGGCGCGCCGATCGCGGTGGCGTTGGGTGAGGGCGGTCGCCCGATGTACGGAACGGTTAACGCCAAGGGGATAGCGAAGCCACTTTTCCGGGATACTACGTTCGCCGAGATCTTCCGCGTGTCGAACCGCAGAGGAGATCACAGCATTTCGGGGTCGGTGCAGGCACGGAAGCGTTTCGGCACGATAGGCACTCTCTACGCGGCGTACGCCCTGTCGCGCGCCCGCGACCGCATGTCACTCATCAACCTTCCGACGCGGGCGAACTTCAGCAACACACCGGTTGACGGGACGCTCGAGGATCGCCGGCTTGCTCCCTCTTTCTTCGAGACTCCGCAAGAGATTGCCGTTTCCGCGACGGTCGAGCTCGCGCACCGAGTGCAACTCTCGCTCCTGTATCAGGGCGCATCGCAGCCGGCTTACACCTATGTCATCGATGGCGACGCAAATGCCGATCGGCTCGGCGGTGGTGGCTCGCTATTCAACGACATCGTCTACGTGCCACGGGACCGCAGCGACATCACCTTGCGGATGGCCGACAGCACGCCCGCACCCCCCGCGGAGTATGCGAGGCTGCAGAACTTCATCGCCCAGCAGCCATGTCTGGAGAAGCAACGGGGGCGGATCATGGGACGCAACAGCTGCCGCAATGGATGGCTGGGATCCGTGAACGCGCGACTCGGCACGACTGTCGCGCTCCGCGGGGGGCGCTACCTCGAGATCACGGCTGACATCTTCAACCTGCCGAACCTGATTGAACCTCGGTGGGGACTGTATCGCGATGTGACGACGGGACCATCCGTGCCGATGCTGAAGCTTGTCGGATGGGACCCGGGAAATCTGCGCGGAGTCTATCAGCTCGAGCTGCCGAAGCGCGGCGTCGTGGAGGACGCCGCGTCGCGGTGGCGCATGCAGCTCGGCGCACGATACGCCTTCTAACTCAGGGCGTGAAAAACTCCGCCATCGCCGGCGCCGTGGCGGCGGCACCGGGGAACTGCGTGATCCCTAACGCCTCGAGCGTGAGACGCAGCGTGCTCTGGTGCTGGTACAGCGTCGTCGACTGGTAACCCAGCTTGGCCTTCGGGCCGACGACCACCCACGCGATCCGGCCGCCGCCGTTGGTGTTGTCGCTCCCGGCCTCATCGAACACGATGATGAGCAGCCCGTCCTGCTGGAACGTCGGGCTGGCGATGAGCGGCGCGATGTTGTTCCTCAGCCAGGTGTCGGCCGTCGTGAGCGAGCAGTCGTGCGCGTCGTTGCAGAGGTTCGGCACGATGTTCGAGAAATGCGGTAACGTCCCGCCGGCGAGGTCGGTCGCGAACTGCGTGAACGGGACGAGGTTCCGGCGCTGCGCCGAGTCGTTCGCGACGTCCGACAGCAGCGCGAACACGTTGTGCTTGCGCGCGTACCCACCCACGTCGCCCCCCGTGTATCCGACTGACGGCAGATCCTCGGCGTACGACTTCCACGTTTTCCCCGCCGCCAGCAACCGTCGCACGATGTTGTCCACCGTGACGATCGTGGAGTAGCTGTCGTTGTTGGTGATGATCTGGCCCGTCGCGAGCTCGAAGTAATTGCCGATCGACGGGTGGGTGTTGGCGTAGTACTGCGTGGCCAACCCGTACTGCTGCGCCAGACTGTTCAGGTACGGCATCGACGAGCTGCCGATGACGTCCGAATAGTCGGTGTTCTCTTCAGTCACGATGAAGACGTGCCCGGCCGACGGCGGCGGCGGTGGTGGCGGCGGCGGCGGCGGCGGCGGCGGGGGTGGCGGCGGCGGCGGTGGCGGCGGTGGCGGCGGTGGTGGCGGCGGCGGTGGCGGTGGTGGTGGCGGTGGTGGTGGCGGCTCCGACGTCACCGTGACGGCCGCCGTGTCGGCGAGCAAGCCGTTCGTCAGGCGCGCGACGACGCGGAAGCTCCCCGCCGTCTGTCCTGCGGTGAACAGGCCGCCGCTCGTGATCGTGCCACCGGTAGCCGAATAGGTGACCGCCACGGCGACCGAGTCGCCGGTATTCCGCACGCCCCACGCGGCGAACTGCTGCGTGCCACCAGTGCGAAGGCTGACCGCGGCGGGACTGAGGATGATCTGCGCGACGCGGCGCTTGCGCACGAGGGCAACGCCCGAGACCTGCGAGCCGACGAGCGTTGCCGTGATGATCGCGTCTGCGGCGCCGGTGTCGGCGGTGTAGACGCCGGCGGGGGTGATCGTGCCGGCCGATGTCGTCCAGGTGACGTCGACCGCCATGCTGTCGCCGCCGGCCGTGCGGCCCGATGCGACGAACCCTTGCGTCTGACTGGGATCGAGGGCCACGCTGTCGGGCGCGATCCGGATCTGAACGACTGCGGAACCGTCGCGCGGATGGATCGGCAGCTCGCACGCTACAAGGGTCACGAGCGAGAAGCAGACGAGGACGGTAATCGAAGCGCGCACACGCGGGAGTGACATCGCGGACGAACGTAGTGCAGGCGCACTCGGCCCGACTGTGATCTCGATCATGTCGGCGCCGGTCTCAAGCCTCCTTCCATACGTTGCAGAGTCGCGACATGCCCATGGAGATCGGATCACCGCATCGGAGTCGGCACCCCCACCCCGACCCCGACGATTACCGAGTCCGTTGCCCCGTTCGTGAGCAAATCCACCAGGTCCCGACGGTAGTACAGATCGGCGGAGTCGAGCGCGGGCCACTCCCGATAGTGGTTCGGAGCGAACAGACCGACCATGTGCGCCATGGCCCCGTACGAAGTATCGCGCGTGGGATTGTCGAACACCCCCACCACGCGGTAGCGATGCCCGGCCGTGAGGGACAGGCCCTCGCCACGAATCGCGAGCAGCTTGCGTGGTATCGAGAGCACACGCCCGAGTGAGTCGCGCTTCGCGTTGACCTGCACGAGCGTCTTGCCGGTCGCGGCATCGACGAGCTTCACCAGCGTGCCGTAGTCGTGCAGGTGACCCGTTACGACCAGGAGATGCCCGGAGAGCGGCGGGCTGAACTCATAGCCGATCTCGAAATGACCCGGGGGCACGTTGAAGCGGTTCTCCTCGGGGTTCGTCTGGATATTCACGTCCATGTAGGCGGGCAACACGTCGATTGGCCGGGGTCTGAGGCGCGGGTTTGCCATGTACATGACGATGCGCCAGTAGGCGACGGGGATCTCGGGCCCCGAATCGTTGTGCCACGTTGCGTACACACCCAGCTCCTGACCGGCCCGCATGGGCACACCGATGGTGCGCGGGACGCGGACATCGCCCGTGTCGCTCTCCTCGGCGATGCCCAGCAAGCGCTCGAGCGCCGGGTAGATGAACTGGCGGCGCGAGAAGTTCACCATGATCAGGTGATGCACCAGGCGGTGAGACAGCGCGTGGCCGTGATCGTCGAACAGATCGACGCGGAAGCCCTGCAACCAGCCATCCACCGGAAACGCGAACCTCTGCACCGGGATGGCGGGCATGTCCATCATCATCCCCGGCATTTCCGGGCTCACTGGCACGCGGTAGGGACCGCCGGTGATCAGGACGCGGTGGTGCGTCGAGTCGACCTGCACATGCAACGGCGGCGGCACGGGAGGCCGCTGGGCAACCGCGAGGA
>QHUF01000258.1 GCA_003221075.1 Gemmatimonadota bacterium | reverse complement strand
CTGCCTGATCGAAAGCGGCTTGAAGACGCCGGACTCTTCCCAGTCGCATCCACGCGGAGATCGCGTCGGATGTCGGTAGACGTCCGCCGCCAACGTTGATCATCGTGAGCAGCGCGTCTTCCGCTTCGTCGAAGTAGGATTCCTGCTCGAGGTAGAGCGCGTACGCGAACAAGGCCGGGGCGAGCATTTGCAGGTTGCCATCGCGGTGCGCTTCACCTGCCGCGCGCACGATGCAACTGAGATGCGACGCCTCGGTCCCCTCGCCGGAGAGCTCGGCGCAGTAGCGCTCGGTTGCTGCCCACTGATAGCGGAACACATCGGGAGTGGGTGGCTCGCGATCGGGGGCGAGCAAGTCGACAAACCGCAACGCCAAAAACGCCCCCTGACCCAGACGGACGTCTGGGGAGGTGGCTGGTTCATCAGCCACCCGTTGCAGGAAGACGGCGTGGGGCAAGCCCGCGCGGCGAGACTGGAGTTCAGTGCTCACGCGCGTCCCTTTTGCACCTGACATGCCGCCCGGCAAGACCATCACGCGCACCAACATAGCGCTCGCCGTGCAAGGGCGTTAGCCCGCAAATGGCGCGTTTTCTGGCTTTTCGCCGGGTTTTTGTGGTGCCGCAGGGGTTCGCTGACACGCTATAAACAGCAAATGTCCAAAGGGTTCACGCTCCTCGAGCTGATCATTGTTGCCACCATCGCGGCGGTGCTGCTCGCGTTCTGGGTGCCACGGGCCGCGCGTCTCATGGACTGGCTCGAAACCGAGCGAGCCATGCGCGACGTGACGACGGCGCTTGCCGTGGGGCGGAATGGCGCCGTCCTCCAATCGACTCGCGCGCGTGTTACGCTCGATGCCGATACGTTGCGCATCGATCGGTTCGTCGCGCAAGGATGGGAGCCGTGGTGGCGAACGCCGGGTCCATCGAGCCACGGCGTCACACTCGCGACTTCGAATCCCGTTGTGATCTTCGGGCCTACCGGGATGGGGTGGGGCGCGTCGAACACGACGGTCGTTTTGCGCCGAGGGTCTCAAACCGAAACGATTACCATGTCGCGGGTCGGGCGAGTGAAGCGCTGGTGATGCAACCGTTCTTGGAGTCGGTGCATCTAATCTCGTGAAACCTGGATGCAATGCAGGACGTAAAATCGCAAGACGCAGAATGGAAGGGTCGCGGCCGAAGTGTGACGGCCACTTCGCCCGACCGCCAACCCCGGGGAGCTTTTCGCCCCGGGGTTTGGTCTTTCTAGATGGCGGGTCCGACGTCCTCGTCGAGGAACACCAGCGTCTGCCTGCGGCCGACAATTCTGACCAACGCGTCGTATACCTTGGGGTCGAGAACGGTGCCGGAGAGATCCGCCATCCGCTCGACCGCCTGCTCGGGCGTCATTTTTTTTTGATAGGGCCGCGCCGTCGTGAGCGCGTCATAGACCTCTGCCGCGGCGATCACTCTTCCCCCCAGCGGTACCTCCTCGCCGCGCAATCCATCGGGATAGCCACTGCCATCGAAGCGCTCGTGATGGCTCTTCACCATGGCCACGATGTGGCCCAGGTGAGAAAGCGGTGAGAGAATCTGGGCACCGATGATGACGTGCTGTTTCACATGCTCGAATTCTTCGGGCGTGAGCGGCCCTTCCTTATTAACCACCGCGTCGCGCGTCCCGATCTTGCCGAGATCGTGGAGCCGGCCTGCCATCCGAACGTGGTCAATCACTTCTTCGGACAGTCCCATCTCAGTCGCAATATTTGCGGACAGGTCCGCCACTCGCGCCGAATGACCCCGTAAATAGGGGTCCTTTGCCTCGAGGGCGTTGACGAGCACTTCGAGTGTCGCGGTCGAAACGCGCTCCATCCGATGTCGCTCGCGCTGCAGCTCTGCAGTCCGCGTCGTGACCTCTTCCTTCAGCCACTGGTTCAGATGGCGATTCTCGAGATGCATCTCGCGGCGCTTGAGCGCGCGCTGGACGGCGCGGCCCAGGTCGGCAAGCTCGATCGGCTTGGTGAGATAGTCCATCGCACCGCGCTGCATGCACAGCGCCGCGCTGGTGGCGTCGTTGACGGCGGTCAGCATCAGGATGGCGAGGTCGGGCTCGATCTCGAGCGCCTGGGGCACGAGGTCCACGCCGCTCGTGCCGGGCATACGGATATCGGACAACATCAGGGAGATCTTATGGAGGCGCAGCTGCTGCAGCGCTTCGTCGGCCGAGCTCGCCGCAAACACCTCGAACTGTTGCTGCTTCAGGTATTTCCTCAGCGCATTCCGGATCGGCTCCTCGTCATCGACCACGAGGACGGTGACGATTCCCGGCGGAGCGGTCAAGCCGATTCTCCTTGAGAAGCCAAGGCCAAACTAGGAATCGGCCGCAACGAACGCCAGGTCTACGGCGGCAGGAATGAGATGAGCCGCATGGGCACGGGTCAACAATTCACCGACCGCGCGACGTCCAAGCTCGCCGTAGTCGACTGTGTAGGCGTTCACGTACATGCCGACGAACCGGTCGGTACGCGCGGCGTCGAGACCGCGGCTGAAGCCCTGCGCATGTCGCAGCGCCTCGACTCGGTGGGCCAGCCCATACTCGATGCTCGCTTTCAGATCACGTGCAATCGCGCGCATCAGATCAGCGCCGAGGTCGCGCCGGACAACGTTGCCGCCCAGCGGCAGCGGAAGCCGAGTCTGCTGATACCACCATTCACCCATGTCTGCCCAAAGGTGCAGTCCTCGGTCGGCGAACGTGAGCTGACCCTCGTGAATGAGGAGGCCCGCGTCGGCCTTTCCGGTGGCGACGAAGTCTTCGATCTGATCGAACGCGACGACGACATGGCGGGCCGCTGGTTGATAGAGCCGCAGCGCGAGAAATGCGGTCGTGAGCTCTCCGGGCACGGCGACCAGGCGTCCGGCCAGCGCCTTCCGTGGATCGGCCGGCGAGACCTCCCGAGCCACGATGCGCGGGCCGTAGCGATCGCCGATGCTGGCGCCGTGCGCGAGCAAGGCATAGCGGTCGGCGAGGTACGCGTAGGCGTGCAGCGAGACGGCAGTCACCTCCAACTCACCCGCCAAGGCGCGCCGGTTGAGGCTTTCGATATCGCCCAGCTCGTGGACGTAGTGGCGCCCGCCCGTGTCGATCTTGCCCGCTGCCATGGCCCAGAACATGAACGCATCATCGGCGTCGGGACTGTGGGCAACGTGGATCGCGCGGGGAGCGGTCGCGGTCATGAGGTCCCGCTTCGGCTCCGGGCCTGGCGCTCGGCCTCTGCATGGAAGCTCGTCAGCGCGTCGAGGTGCGCATCCTGGCCGTATTCCGGCCGCTTCCGGGCCAACTCGGCGGCCTCGTTACGCAAGAAGTCGGCATACGCGCGCCGTTCTTCCGGGACGTTACGCAGCGCCTGGTACGCGTGCGCACGCAGCACATAAATGAAGAGATGTGTGGGGCTCGCTTGCCGGATGGTATCGGCCTGGGCGAGTGCCCCGTTGGCGTCCCCGCCGGCGAGCTGCAGCAAGCCGACGTGGTAGCGCGCATCGGCGTCGAGCTGAGGCAGCTGGGCGTACGCGCCGAGCGCCATCGGCAGGAAGAACTGCACGCTGTCGGTCTTGCCGGCCTCGGCCAGCATCATAACGCGATTGAACAAGCGGTTCGCGCGCTCTTCCGGTGACATCTGGCTGATGTCGGGCGGCCGTACACCGCCGCCGCTGCTCGCGAACGGCGCAACCGGTTGGTCGCTCCGTTCGGGCGCTGCGCTGGAGCGCATCGCGACCACCGCGACCAGGGCACCCAGTGCCGCGCCGGCGAGCGCCCACGGGAGGCCGCCACGCCATCCAGTGGCTGTGCCTCCGGCGGTGGCTATCGCGGCGCCGCACTTGTGACAGAACCGCGCCGTGGAGGAAAGTTGTGCGCCGCATGCGTGACAGGTCATAGGCTGGAGGAATGTAACGCGGGCTGGCGGCAGTCAGGAAAGCCGGTAGAGTAGGGCCCCATGGCGAGCACCGAGTACGGCAAACACATGGGGGAGCTGAAGCGCGGCGAGCAACGCTGGGACGTCTATCTCGAAGGCCAGCCCGATACGTCCCTGGGCGCGGTGCGCGGGAGGATCCACTTCGTGAGCGGGCAGCTCCATAAGGTGACGGGCTGGATCTTCCTCGAATGGAAGGAGAAGGACATTCAGGAACGGTTCGCCGAGTTTTCAGCGGTGGAGTTGTTGCACTTCGTGGAGGCGCTGTAGCGGATATGCTGCACATTCGAGCGAACAGTTTGCACATTTCCACACGGTAAACAGCCTCTCAGCCGATTTTTCTTGCAGTTCGTGCACTGATTTCTTGACACTTCCCCATAGGCAGTCTAGCTTCCCGTATGGCCCGCCGCTTGCAAAGCATCTCATGGACTCGGGAAGGAGACCCCACTCAATGACAGCAACGCTGGAACCCAGCGTCGGCGCCGGTGCGAAAGCAGCCGCCGGTACGTCGCCGGCGGATGTGATCCGCCGCGCCAAGGAAGCAGGAGTACAGATCGTGGACGTGCGGTTCACGGATCTGCCCGGCACCTGGCAGCATTTCTCGATTCCGTTGAAGGAGCTCGAGGAAGATACGTTCACCGACGGCTTGGGATTTGACGGCTCGTCGATCCGCGGCTTTCAGGCAATCAACGAGAGCGACATGCTGCTGCTGCCGGATCCGGCCAGCGCTTTCGTGGATCCGTGCCTGCAGGTCCCGACGCTCTCGCTCACCTGCGACGTCGTCGATCCCATCACCCGCGAGCCCTACTCCCGCGATCCGCGCTATGTAGCCCGCAAAGCCGAAGCGTTTCTGAAGAAGAGTGGCGTCGCCACGACGGCGTATTTCGGACCGGAGGCGGAGTTCTACATCTTCAACTCCGTGCGCTTCGACCAGAACGCGCACGAGGGCTATTACCACATCGATTCGGAAGAAGGCATCTGGAACTCCGGCACGAACGGAGCGGCCAACCTGGGCCACCGGCCGCGCCACAAGGAGGGCTACTTCCCGGTGCCACCGACCGACCGGCTCCAGGATCTGCGCTCCAAGATCATGCTGGCGATGATCGCGTCGGGCATCGAGGTGGAAGTCCACCACCATGAGGTCGGTACGGCGGGCCAAACCGAGATCGACATGCGGTACAACACGCTGATGCGCATGGCGGACCAGGTCATGATGTACAAGTACATCGTCAAGAACGTGTGCGCGGCGAACGGCTACACGGCGACGTTCATGCCGAAGCCGATGTTCGGCGACAACGGCTCTGGGATGCACGTGCACATGAGCTTGTGGAACGGCACGAACAACCTGTTCTTCGACAAGAACGGGTACGCGCTGATTTCAGATTCGGCGCGGTGGTACATCGGCGGGCTGATCAAGCACGCGGCTGCCCTGCTTGCCTTTGCGGCCCCGACGACGAACAGCTACCGCCGGCTCGTACCGGGCTATGAGGCGCCGATCAACCTGATTTACTCGCAGCGCAACCGCTCGGCGATTTGCCGCATCCCGATGTATTCGACCTCGCCGAAGGCCAAGCGGCTCGAGTTCCGGGCGCCGGATCCATCGGCCAACCCGTACCTCACGTTCGCCGCGCTGCTCATGGCGGGTCTCGACGGCATCAAAAACAAGATCGAGCCGCCCAAGCCGATGGACGTGGACCTGTACGAGCTGGAACCGGAAGAGCGGAAGCACGTCAAGAACACGCCGGGAAGTCTCCTCGAGTCGCTGCAAGCCCTGGAGGCCGACCATGCGTTCCTGCTCGAAGGCGGTGTCTTCACGCAGGACCTCATCGACACCTGGCTCAAAATGAAGCGAGTCAAGGATGTGGACGCCGTTGCGTTGCGCCCGCATCCCTATGAGTTCTTCCTGTATTACGACGCCTGACAACTAGGGCGGCAACAGGCGGCATCGGGCGGCAATGGTGATTCCGTTGCCGCCTTTTGCCGCCCGTTGCCGCCATTACTTCACATGACAACCAAACGCGAAATCCTCGAAGCGGCAAAAAAACAAGACGTCAGCTCCCTGCGCCTCCAGTTCACCGACATTCTGGGCATCAACAAGAATGTGGAGGTGCCCGAGAGTCAGTTCGACAAGGCACTCGAGGGCGACATCATGTTCGATGGTTCTTCGATCGAGGGTTTCGTCCGGATCGAGGAATCGGACATGGTGCTGCGGCCCGATCTGGACACCTTCCGCGTGCTGCCGAACGGTGACGCGGCGGGCAAAGTCGCTCGCGTGATCTGCGACATCTACAACCCCGACGGCTCGGCATTCGCTGGGTGCACGCGGCAGGCGCTGAAGCGCCAGATCGCCAAAGCGAAGACGCTCGGCTACGAGATGATGGCCGGGGTTGAGGCCGAGTTCTTCATCTTTCAATTGGATGCGGACGGAGAGCCAACGACGATCACACACGATCACGGTGGCTACTTCGACCAGACGCCAGTCGATCGTGCCGAGGAGATTCGCCGGCTGATCGTGAAAGATCTCGTCGCGATGGGGTTCGAAGTCGAGGCGGGGCATCACGAAGTGGCGCCGGGGCAGCACGAGATCGACTTCCGCTACGCCGAGGCCCTCGAGACCGCCGACAACCTTGCGACATTTCGATTCATAGTCCGAAACGTCGCGTACCGGCACGGGTTTCTCGCGACGTTCATGCCCAAGCCGATCTTCGGCCAGAACGGCTCGGGGATGCACACCCACCAGTCGCTGTTCCGGAAGGGGGCGAACGCGTTCCACGATCCCAAGGCGAAGTGGGAGCTGTCTCCGGTAGCGCTGAGCTATATCGCGGGGCTCCTGACGCACGCCCGCGGCTTCTGCGCGGTCACGAATCCGCTCGTCAATAGCTACAAGCGCCTGGTTCCGGGTTACGAGGCCCCGACCAACGTGGCCTGGTCGATGCGCAACCGGTCCCCGCTGGTCCGCATCCCCGACCGCCGCGGCGTCGGCACCCGCTGCGAGCTGCGAATGCCTGATCCATCGGCGAACCCGTACCTGGCCCTCGCGGTACAGCTCGCGGCCGGGCTGGACGGCG
>QHUF01000257.1 GCA_003221075.1 Gemmatimonadota bacterium | reverse complement strand
CGCCAAGAGCACGTTCGACATGACCCGGGCATACGTGAACGTCCTGGGTCGGTTCTCTAACGGCATCACCACCCGCGTCACGACGGACATCATCCCCAGCGCCGCCGCCCCGGGTCAGGTCATCCGGCTCAAGTACGCCTTTGCAGCGTGGACGCCGACCGGCAGCAGCCTCACCTACAAGCTGGGCATGATTCACACACCGTGGGTCGATTTCGAGGAAACCCTATGGGACTACCGCACTCACGATCGTGAACGGGGAGGGCTACGCGGGGGGCACGGGCGACTTCCGCAAGGATGTCCAAGCCCGCGTCTCCGTGCGCGTCCAACCCACGAACGACAACAGTCGCGTCGGCGGCATGCGCGTGACCGGCTATGCCGGCATCGGCAAAGCCAACGGCGGCGCCGACCGCAATCGCTACCTGGGGATGTTTTCGTACCGGACGCAGCAGTACACGCTCGCAGGCGAGTACGTCTCGGTGAAGAACGCGGCTGTCACCGGGAGCATCATCAGCGCCTTCGGCGTCTATCACCTCGCCTCGTCCAGCAAGGTCGCGTTCATCGGCCGTGTGGACGTGTTCGATCCCAACACCAACGTCGCCAATGACGGCAATACCCGCATCATCGCCGGTGCGTCATACCAGTTGTCCCCGAACGTGCGCCTGCTCGCCGACCTCGATCGTTTGAAGGCCCAAGGCGCCGGAAACGCTGTCAATCAGGCGCTGTTCCAAGCGCAGTTCGTGTTCTAATTCGACCCTGACCGAGGACGACCCTGTGAAGACCACACGCACCATCGCCCTCGCCGCGCTGCTCTGCGCCGCCGCTCCCGCGGCGGCGCAGGTGCAGCTCAACGGCGCCGGCGCGACATTCCCCAACATCATCTATTCGAACTGGATGCTGACCTACAATAAGGCGCATCCCGACGTGCAGTTGAACTATCAGTCGATTGGCTCGGGCGGTGGCATTCGGCAGTTTTCGGACGGCACGGTCGATTTCGGCGCCACCGACGCGCCGATGACCGACTCGGCCATCACCGCGATCGGCGGCAACGCGCTCCACATCCCCACGGTGCTCGGCGCCGTCGTCGCCGCGTACACGCTGCCGGATGTCTCGCAGCCGGTTCGCATCACGGCGGACGTGCTGGCCGACATCTTCTTCGGCAAGGTCACCAAGTGGAATGACGCCCGCCTGGCGAGCACCAATCCCGGCGTCACCCTGCCGAACCAGGACATCATCGTCGTGCATCGGTCCGACGGCTCGGGCACGTCGTTCGTCTGGACCGACTACCTCTCCAAGGTCAGTCCGGAGTGGGCGCAGAAGGTTGGTAAAGGCCCCTCGGTGAACTGGCCCGTGGGTCTCGGTGGCCGGGGCAACGAAGGTGTCGCCGCGACCGTCCGGCAAACCCCGGGCGCGATCGGCTACGTCGAGCTTGGCTATGCCTTGATCAACAAGATGCCGTTCGCGGTGCTGCGGAATCAGGCCGGCAACTGGATCACGGCCTCGCTCGAGTCGGTGACCGCCGCCGCCGCGGGCGGCATGAAGGAAATGGGCCCGAACACCGACTTCCGGGTGTCCATCACCAACTCGCCGGGGGCGCAGGCTTACCCCGCGGCGAGCTTCACCTGGTTGCTCGTCCACAAGACGTACAGCGACACCGCCAAGGCGCGGGCGCTGGTGCAGTTCATCTGGTGGGCAGAGACTGAAGGCCAAGCCAAGACGCACGAGCTCGGCTATGCGCCGTTGCCGCAGGAGCTGCGCCCCTGGATTCAGGCCCGTTTGAAGACTGTGTCGGCGGGCGGACGGGCGGTTTGGAAGACGGCAGAGTAACTGGCTGACGGCAGGACATAGGACGGCCTCCCGGTGCGCTTTCAGGGGCATCGGGAGGCACGCCCATTTGTAGTGACAATTCCGTTACACCGTCGTGACGGACAGTCCGTAAGCCGCCGGTAGGTTTCCCGCGCGATGACCAGCCTCCTCGGCAGAGATCGCAGCGATCGCGTTTACCGGCGCGTGCTGACGGGATTTGCGCTCATCCTGCCGTCCCTGATTCTCATCATCCTCGGCGTGCTGTTCTTCAACGCGCTGCCCGCCCTCGAGCGATTCGGCCCTTCGTTTCTGTGGACCTCGACATGGGACCCCGTCGCCGAGGTGTACGGCGCCGCACCGATGATCTTCGGGACGCTCGCTTCGTCAATGTTGGCGCTACTGATCGCGGTTCCCCTCGCGCTCAGCGTGGCGATTTTCCTGACCGAGTTCTCGCCGCGGTGGCTGCGCCAACCGGTCGCCTTCTTAGTCGAGCTGCTCGCCGCAATTCCGAGCGTGGTGTACGGCATGTGGGGAATCTTCGTCCTAATTCCGTTCCTGCGGAGTTACGTGGTTCCCCCGCTCAAGGCGTTGTTCGGGTGGACGCCGTTCTTGCAGGGCGTGTTCTACGGCAATTCGCTGCTCGCGGGTGGCGTGATTCTCGCGATCATGGTCGTGCCGTACATCGCCGCGGTATCGCGCGAGGTGCTGCTGGCCGTGCCGGCGAGCCAGCGCGAAGCGGCGCTCGCCATGGGCGCGACCCGCTGGGAAGCGGTGCGCTCTGCCGTACTGCCCTATGGTCGCGCCGGGCTGATCGGCGCGGTCATCCTCGGACTCGGCCGCGCGCTCGGCGAGACGATGGCCGTTACCATGGTCATCGGAAACCGCCACGACATCAGCCTGTCGCTGCTGCAGCCGGCCTACACGATGGCGGCGGCGATCGCGAATGAGTTCAGCGAAGCAACGACGGCGACCTACCAATCCGCTCTGATGGAGGTCGGGCTCCTGCTGTTCGTCCTGACCGTCACGGTGAATGCGATCGCACGGATTCTGATCTGGCGGGTCGCCCGCGGCGCAGCCGTGGGGAGCAAGGCGTTGTGAGCGCGTTCCGGCGCCACCTCACCAGCCGAGTGATGACGGCGCTCGTGGTCGTCCTGTCATTCACCGCGGTGCTCGCCCTCTTGCTCATCCTCGGCAACCTCGTTGCGAAGGGCGCGTCGTCCATCGATTGGGCGTTCTTCACCAAGAGTCCCGTCCCCGCGGGCCAGTCCGGGGGCGGCGTGGCGAATGCGATCGCGGGCACGGCCGTGATCGTCGGTCTCGCCGCATTGATCGGCGTGCCGATCGGCGTCGGCGCGGGGATGTACCTGGCCGAATACGGGGGGGGACGGCTGGGCTTTTTGGTGCGGTTCATCGCCGACGTCCTGAACGGGACGCCGTCGATCGTCGTCGGCATCGTGGGATGGACGTTCATCGTCAAGCCGACGAGGCACTTCTCCGCGCTGGCGGGGAGCGTGGCCCTCGCGATCCTGATGATCCCGATGCTGGCGCGCACCACCGAAGAGATGGTGCGTCTCGTGCCGAACTCGCTCCGCGAAGCGGCCCTGGCTCTGGGATACGCGCGCTGGCGGACGTCGCTGAAGATCGTGGCGCGCACGGCGATGGGCGGCATCGTCACCGGCTGTCTCGTGGGAATCGCCCGCATCGCCGGCGAGACGGCACCCCTGCTCTTCACGGCATTGGGGAACCTGAACTTCACGCTGAACGTCAACCAGCCGATGCAGACCCTGTCGCTCCAGATCTACGTCTACGCCACGGGGCCGTTCGACGAATGGCACCGGCTGGCGTGGGCGTCCGCACTCGTGCTGATGGGACTCGTGCTGGTCATTTCTCTCGCCGCCCGCTGGGTCACGCGGCAACGCTATGGTAGCATCCGCTAACACCCGGCTGCGGCTCGAGACGTCGCGCCTCACGGCGCGGTTCGGACAGCATCGCGCGGTGCGGGACGTGTCGCTCTTGTTCCCCGCGCATACCGTCACCGCGATCATCGGCCCGTCAGGGTGCGGCAAGAGCACCCTGCTCCGCTGCCTCAACCGCATGCATGAACTGACAGCGGGCGCGAGTGTCGAGGGCGAGGTACTGCTCGACAACGTCAACATCTATGCCCCGGATGTGAACCCGGTCGAGCTGCGCCGCCGCATCGGGATGGTGTTCCAGCGACCCACGCCATTCCCCACGATGTCGATCTACGAGAACGTTGCCGCTGGATTGAAGGTCAACGGACGCCGGCCGCGGCCGGAAGTGGACGACGCCGTCTCGCGCGCGCTGCAACAGGCGGCGCTGTGGGATGAAGTGAAGGATCGTTTGCACACGAGCGCGCTCGAGCTCTCCGGTGGGCAGCAGCAGCGGCTCTGCATTGCCCGCGCGGTCGCGCCCCAGCCGGAAATTCTGCTGCTCGATGAACCGACCGCCTCCCTCGATCCCGCGGGAACGCAGCGCATCGAGGAGCTGTGCCACGCGCTGAAGCGGCTCTATACGATCGTGATCGTGACGCACAACATGCAACAGGCGGCGCGCGTCTCCGACTACACGGCGTTCATGTATCTCGGCAGCCTCATCGAGGTGGGACGCACGGAAGAAATCTTCACCAAGCCGAGGGTGGAGCAGACTGAGGCGTATATCACCGGAAGGTTTGGATGAGGACTGCGATGGGCCGGCGGGCGGATGGGCCGATGGGCGGCACTGCACGGGAAGAACGGCCCGTCAGCCCATCCGCCCATCCGCCCGTTCTGGAGTCGCAAGCCTACAGCTTCTGGTACGGCCCGACCCAGGCCCTGCACGACGTCTCGTGCGCCATTCCGCGCAACGCCATCACCGCCCTCATCGGGCCGTCGGGCTGCGGGAAGACGACGTTCCTGCGGTCGATCAACCGGTTGCATGACCTGACACCCGGCGCCCGGCACGAGGGCGACATTCTGCTCGACGGCGGCTCGATCTTCGCGCCCGGGACCGATGTCGTCGCATTGCGCCGCCGCATCGGTATGGTGTTCCAACGGCCCAACCCGTTTCCCAAGCCGGTCTACGACAACGTGGCCTACGGTCCGCGACTCAATGGTCTGGCGCCGGCAGGCGAGCTTCCCGACCGCGTCGAGCGCGCCCTGCGGCAAGCGGCATTGTGGGACGAGGTGTCGGACCGGCTCCGTGAGCCGGGGACCGCGCTCTCGGGGGGGCAGCAGCAGCGGCTGTGCATCGCGCGTGCGCTGGCGAACGAGCCGGAGGTTCTGTTGATGGACGAACCTTGCTCGGCGCTCGATCCGATTGCGACCCAGCGCATCGAGGAGCTGCTGGTCGAGCTGAAGCAGACCTACACGATCGTGATCGTGACACACAACATGCAGCAGGCAGCACGGGTTGCAGATTACACGGGTTTCTTCTACGTGGGCAACCTCGTGGAATTCGGCGCGACGCAGCAGGTTTTCACCCGGCCCGTCGATGAACGGACCGAAGCGTATATCACAGGAAGGTTCGGATGAACGCACAAGCCACGAGTCATCGACATTTTCACGACGAGCTGTCGGCGCTCAAGGTCGCGCTGCTGAACATGTCCGGCGAGGCCCAGGCGGCACTCGCCTCGGCGGTCGACGCCGTGCTGCAGCGGGACGGGGACCAGGCGCGGGACGTCATCGCCGGCGATCGAGAGATCGACCATCTCGAGCTCGAAGTCGAGGAGACGGTGATCCGGCTGCTGGCCACCCAGCAGCCGATGGCCCGCGACCTTCGATTCCTCACGGCCGCGATGAAGATCTCCAACGATCTGGAGCGCGTGGGCGATCACGCCGTCAACATCGCGCAATCGGCGGAGCGTCTCCTCGCTTCCCGACCCATCGTCCCGGAGCCCGAGCTCCTCGAGATGGCGCGCCAGGCGCGCACGATGCTCGCCGACGCGCTCGACGCGTTCGTGCGCGGCGACGCGCAGGCCGGCCGCGCGATCTGCCGCCGCGATGACAGCGTCGACGCTTTGCACGCGTCGATGTTCCGGATCCTGCTCACGCACATGATGGAGGATCCGCACATCATCGGCACGGCGATGGAGCTATTTCTGGTGAGCCGGAACCTCGAGCGCGTAGCGGACCTGGCCACCAACATCGCCGAGGATGTGGTATTCCTCGTCGAAGGAAAATCGATCAAGCACCATGCTGAAGAGGACCGTTAGTCGGGACGATAGCGGTAATACGATTCGGGCTGCGTCGGGCGGCGGCGCAGCACTTCTTCCGACGCAAAGAGCCGGATCAGAACGAGCCCCGCGATGAAGCCGCCCACGTGTGCAAAGAACGCGACGCCACCCTTGTCGATCTCGCTGAGACTGCCGAGCCCGCTGAGCAGCTGAATCAGCGCCCAGTAGCCGAGCATCACCCAGGCGGGAAGTGCGACGGTCGTGATGTAGATCGGTAGAATGATCAGCGTGTGCACGCGCACGCGGGGATAGAGCAGCAGGTACGCACCCAGGACGCCGCTGATGGCTCCCGATGCACCGATCATGGGTACGACGGAGTGGGGACTGATGAACGTCTGCGTGGCGGCCGCCGCAACTCCGCAGAGCAGATAGAAGATCACGAACTTCGCGTGCCCCATCGCGTCTTCGATGTTGTTCCCGAAGACCCACAAGAACAGCATGTTGCCGATCAGGTGGAACCAGCCGCCGTGCATGAACATTGACGTGATCACGGTCCAGTACTTCGGCACAGCGTGGATCATGCAGACCATGCCAGGTGCGAGCTCCACACCGCTTCCGGGTGGCACGGTCCGCAGGATCTCCCCCGGAATGAGACCCAGGTCGCAGACCGACCGGGCCAGGGGCCCTTGCGACCCTGCCCCCTGCACAAGAATGAAAGCGAGCACGTTTGCGATGATGATGGCGACGGTGATGACAGCCGGACGTTCGGTAGGGTTCTCGTCCTTGTACGGAAACATGAGGCGGAATCTAGGCGGTCAGGTTAGACTTCCTAGGCGTCTCGGCGTCTGCCTTTTTGGCATTTGTTTTGGGCACAATGCTTGCCTTCTGCGACCCGTAGCATCCGGCCGGCATCAAATCCCTATCAGGAGCTGAAAGTATGGCTGAGAAGATCATCGGTATTGACCTCGGGACGACCAATTCCGTTGTCGCGGTGATGGAAGGTGGCGATCCTGTCGTCATCCCCAACGCCGAAGGCGGGCGTACCACCCCGTCGGTGGTCGCCTTCACGAAGGACGGTGAGCGGCTCGTTGGGCAGGTAGCCAAGCGGCAGGCAGTGACCAACCCGCAGAACACGATCTTCTCCATCAAGCGGTTCATGGGACGGCGCCTCGAAGAGGTCCCGGAAGAGATCAAGCGCGTCCCCTACAAGATCGTCCGCGGCCAGAACGGTCTGGCCTCCGTCGAGGTCAGCGGCAAGCAATACACGCCGCCCGAGATCTCCGCGATGATCCTCCAGAAGATGCGGCAGACGGCGGAAGACTACCTTGGCCACAAGGTCGAAAAGGCGGTCATCACCGTCCCCGCGTACTTCAACGACTCGCAGCGCCAGGCAACAAAGGACGCCGGCAAGATCGCCGGGCTCGACGTGGTCCGGATCATCAACGAGCCGACCGCGTCCGCGCTCGCGTACGGACTCGATAAGAAGAAGGAAGAGAAGGTCGCGGTCTACGACCTGGGCGGCGGCACCTACGACATCTCGATTCTCGAGCTCGCCGAAGGCGTGTTCGAGGTGAAGAGCACGAACGGCGACACCCACCTCGGTGGCGACGACTTCGACGCACGCGTCATGGAATGGCTGGTCGGCGAATTCAAGCGCGACCAGGGCATCGACCTCTCGAAGGATCCGATGGCGCTGCAGCGGTTGAAGGAAGCCGCCGAGAAGGCGAAGATGGAGCTGTCGACCG
>QHUF01000256.1 GCA_003221075.1 Gemmatimonadota bacterium | reverse complement strand
GGCTGCCCTCGCGGCCCTGCGGCCGCGGCTCACCAACAGCGTGTTTGCGCTGAAGCGCCAGGCACTCATCGCCGTCGCGCAGGCGGACAGCGGCGCCGGCGTGGCTGCGGCCGTCGCCGTCACGAGCGATGGCGACTGGCGCTGGCGCAGTGTCGCCGCGGAGGCGTACGGCGCGGCGCGCGCGCGCGACCGGCTGGAACGACAGCTCACCGACCCCGACGGCCGGGTCGTCGCGCAAGCGCTCCAAGCGCTCCAGCGCATCGTCCCGGCGGAGGATTCGGCGCTGCTCGCCCGGGCGCGTGTTCTGCTCACGCATGCCGACCCGGCGGTCCGCAGCGTCGCAGCCGATCTGCTCGCGCGACATCCCAGCGTCGACGACGTGGATGTCCTGGTCGCCGCGTATACCCGTGCCGAACGTGATCCGTTCAACGATGCCCGCCTTTCCGCCGTCTCGGCGCTCGGCGCCATCGCCGCGTCGTCGGCCGCCGGCCGCCAGCTCGTCACAACCAAGTTCGTGTCCGTTACGCCTCGACCGGATGATTACCTCGTACGGCGGCTCGCGGCCGATACGCTGCGGGAGACTCGCGACGCCTGGGGTCCGGTCCTGCCGATCACGACCGGCCGCACGCTCGCTGATTATCGCGATGTCGCGCGCCGCTGGCTGGCGCCGGCACTGGCGGGCACCAACCCGCATGTACTGTTGGAGACCGATCGCGGTACGCTCGATATCGAGCTGTTGCCCGCTGAAGCACCGCTGACCGTGGCGGCGTTCATCGACCTCGTCAACCGCCGTTATTTCGACGGCACGCGCTGGCATCGGGTGGTGCCGAACTTCGTCGTGCAGGACGGTGATCCGCGGGGCGACGGCTGGGGCGGGCCCGGGTTCGCGATCCGCGACGAGATCAATCCTGTGCGCTACGAAACGGGCACCGTCGGGATGGCGCTCTCTGGTCCCAACACCGGAGGGAGCCAGTACTTCATCACCCATTCCGCCCAGCCGCACCTCGATGGCATCTACACCATTTTTGCCCGTGTCGTCGGCGGAGGGCCCAGTGCGGCCGTGCTGAACGCGATTGGGATGGGTGATCGCATCCGGAGCGTTCATAGATGAAGAGATTGTCCTGTGCTATCGCGCTGGCGATGGCGTTCGCTTCCTCACTCTCGGCCCAATACGGCTACTTCGGGCAGAACAAGATTCAGTACCGCCGCTTTGATTGGCGGGTGCTGCGCGGCGAGCATGTCGACCTCTATTACTATCCCGAAGAAGAAGAGCTGGGGCGGGTGGCGCTGGCGTACGCCGAAGAGAGTTACGATTCTCTTCAACGCCGTTTCAATCACGCAGTTACTCGACGCATTCCTCTCATTGTCTACGCGTCGCACAGCGATTTCGAGCAGACCAACATCCTGCCGTTCATTCCGCCCGAAGGGCTGCTTGGTGTCACCGAGTTTCTCAAGCGCCGCGTCGCACTGCCGTTCCGCGGCAGCTACGCCGAATTCCGGCATACGATCCGTCACGAGCTCGTGCACGTCTACCAGCTGAGCCTCGCGGCGCAAACGTTCGGGCGCTACCCGCGTTTCCGGCAGGCCGGGATGCCGCTGTGGTGGACCGAAGGGCTCGCCGAGTTCTTCTCCGCGGGGGAGGACAGCCGCGACGAGATGGTGCTGCGCGACATGACGATCGCGGGGCACCTGCCGTCGCTGCCCGATCTGACCTACGCCTACGGCGGCCTGGTGTATCCGGTGGGCGGCAGCATCCATCGGTTTTTGGCCGAGCGCTACGGCGAGTGGCGCATCCTCGAGTTGTACAACGACATCTACAAGTACTCGAGCTTCGAAGGCGCGCTCGCGGGCGTCTACGGCCGCACGATCGATCAGCTCTCCGACGAATGGCAGTACTGGATGCGCCGGCACTACTATCCCGCCGTCACGACCCAACCGCCGCTCGCGATCACCGCGCGCAAGCTCACCGAGCTCGCGATCAAACCGACGGCGTATCAGCTCCCCGGCGATTCCGCGCCGTCATTCCTGTTCTTCTCGCCCGCGAGCGGCTACACGACGATCTACGCGCAGAACCTGAGTGGGCGGCGACGCCGGGCGGTGGTACAGGGGGAGCGCAGCGAGCAGTTCGAATCCTTTCACTTCTTCGAGTCCCGCATCGACGTGAGCGCGCACGGCGTCGCGACGTTCAGCAGCAAGTACGCCGAGCGGGACGCGTTGTTCTTCTGGGATTTGCAGAAAGGCAAGGTCGTCGGCCGCTATCAGTTTGCGGAGCTCGTGTCGATTCTCTCGCCGGCCTGGGCGCCCGATGCCAAGAGCGTCGTGTTCAGCGGCCTCTCGGTCTCGGGCTACTCCGATCTCTATCGCCTGTGGCTCGCCGATCCGAGGGATTCGCTGGGCGCGGGACGCCTGGAGCGGCTCACCTCCGATCGCTACGAGGACCTCGATCCGACCATCAGCGCCGACGGGCAGACCGTCGTCTTTTCTTCCGACCGTACGCCCTTCGGCAAGAGTGGGGCGCGCAATCTGTTCGCGCTCGATCTCCCGAGCGGCGTGATCCGTTACCTCACGTACGGGGACTGGCGCGACGAGTCGCCGCGCTGGGGCGGAGGGCGCATCTATTTCACGTCGGATCGCGACGGCACGTTCCAGGTGTACTCGATCGATTCGGCGGGGACCGGGCGGCGCGAAACGAGAACGCTGAATGGGGCGTTCGATCCGCAGTTCGTGGCGGGCGCGCAGGGCGGTCTGCTGTTCGGCGGATTTGCCGATCTCACGTTCAGTATCTACCTCGCGGCGCCGCTGAACGAAGCGACGAGCTCGTTCACGCTCGCGAACGCCCCCCCCGACAGCCTGCCGGCGCCGGCGTGGACCTGGGGTGAGCTGTCGCACCCGCAGTACGCGCGCACGGACGGCGCTCCCTACGAGCGGAAATTCAGCCTCGACTTCGCCGCGGGCGATGCCGCCGTCGCGCCGGGTCTGGGTTCGGCGCAGGGGGCGGTGTTCGTGTTCAGCGATCTCCTGTCCGATCATCAGGTCTTTCTCTCGCTGACGTCGTTCCAAAGCGCCGGGTTCGGGAGCCTCATGGACAACGTCAGCGGGTCCGCGTTCTACTTGAACCAGTCGCGCCGCATCAACTGGGGGGTGGGTGCGTTCCGCCAGCGCGGCCTGTTTTACGAGGGCGACTTCAACTCGCTGTTCGAAGAGCGGTCGTACGGCATGTTCGCGCAGGTGCGCTATCCGTTCACGCGCTTCCGGCGCATCGTCGGCGAGTATCGTCTCGAGCGCTCGGACCGACTGGACATCCGGACGGACGAGGTGGATGAGCCGCGCCGCGTCGGCTGGCTGGCGTCGAACTACCTGACGTACGTCAAGGACAACACGCTCTGGCTGCCCACCGGTCCGATCGACGGCGAGCGCTACAACTTCACGACCGGGCTCGTGAATGACTTGAGTCACGGCCGGTTCGACTCGTGGCTCGTATCGGCGGACTGGCGCAAGTACGTGCGTACGTCGCAACACAGCGCGGTCGCCCTGCGTGTCCAGGGGTACGCATCGGGCGGCGAGCGGCCGCGGCGCATCAGCATCGCGGGCTCGTGGGGATTGCGCGGCTATCCGCAGTACGGCTACGTGGCCGGCACGCGCGCGTGGCTCGTCAACGCCGAGTACCGGTTTCCGATCCTCGACTTCCTCACCATCGGCTTTCCGTTCGGCGCGGCGCGCTTTCCGGGAGTGCAGGGCGCGCTGTTCGTCGATTACGGACGGGCGTGGTCGAAGACGACGGCGAACCGGGGCGTCCTCGGATCCAGCGGACTCGGATTGCGGATGCCGATCGGTCCGCCGCTCGTGTTGCGGCTCGACATTGGCTATCGGCTCGGCACGACCAATCTCGATGCGTACGCATTGCCGCAGAGCACGCACAATCGTCGCTTCGTCGACTTCTTCTTCGGCTTCAACTATTGACCGGGCGCCGCTCTCTTTCCTACATTGCCGCCTGTACGTTGCTCGCGGCGTGCCCGCGTCATCCACCGGCGCCGCTCGTGCCGATGGCCCTGGCTCGGGTGAATCGCGACAGCGCCGTGCAGTGGAGCCGGAGCACATTGCCGCGCGCGCCTGCGCTGATTCGATTTCGCTGGCGTTATCAGGACGAGCGAGTCAAATACGCGGGGCGCGGAACCGTGCGCATCGCCCCGCCCGATTCGCTGCGATTCGACTATGCGGGGCCGTTCAACTGGGGCAGCGGGGCGGCCGTCGTGATCGGCGATTCCGTGCTGTGGGCCGATCCGGAGAAGAACTTCCGATCGCTGATCCCGGCGATCCCGATGCTCTGGGCGTCATTCGCAATGGTGCGGCCGCCCGCGGACGACGCGAACGTGCTGGGCACGCAGATCGTGGATTCACTGAGGCCCCAGCGCCGCGTCGTGTGGCGGTTTGCTCAGGCCGAGGATACGCTCGACTATGTCGTGACCGACAGCGCGGGTCGCGAGTCGATGTTGGAGGCCGAATGGCGGCGGCGGGGCAAAGTGGTAGCGCGGAGCCGCGCCAAGCTCGACGCAGTACAGCGGCCCGCGAGTGCCCGCGTCGACTTTCCGGAGGGGCCGGCCAGATTTGAGCTCACGGTTGGTATGGTTGATACCGCGGCCGTCATTTCGCCGGCTGTTTGGCGCAGTCCTCATTAGTGCGTCGAGCCTGGGGCTCGTGGGGTGTCCGTATAAGTTTGCGGGCGGTACCCTTCCCAACGTCAAAACGGTCGCCATCCTGCCGTTCGACAACGATACCCCCGAACCGCGACTGACTGCGGAAGTGAGTGAAGCCGTCCGCCAGGCGCTCGAAGGCCGTCTCGGCCTGCGCGTGGCGACCGAAGCGACCGCCGACGCGATCGTCCGCGGCCGAGTGGTGCGCTACGATCCCGACGTGCCACAAGCGGTGCAGGCGGGCGTGGGCCAGGTGAGGGTCACAAAGCGCAAAGTGCAGATCGTCGTCGACGTCGAGATCGTCAACCAGCGCGAAGGCACCAGCGTCTGGAAAGGGCAGGGGATCTCCGTGGACGGCGACTACGACCCACCGGCGGAGCAGGACGGACGCAAAGCGGCGCTCGCGAAGCTGGTCCAGCAGATCGTCGACGGGGCCCAGTCGCAATGGTGAGGTTCCTGACCTCGCGGCGCGGCGCAAGCTCCAGCGGTTGCCTGCTGTCGCTGCTCATCTTCGTCGCGGCGCTGTACTACGGCGTCAACATCGGCGAGGTCTATTTCCGGTACTATCGGCTGCTCGATGAAATGCAGACGGAAACACGCATCGCGTCCGGACTCGACGATGGGACGATCCGGCGCCGCATTCAGGCTGCCATCGACGAGATCGGCCTGCCCCAGGAGACAGGATCCAATCTGGTCATTCGGCGCACCGCCTCACCGCGTGAGATCGTCATCGAGACGCGCTACGGCGAATCGGTCTCGCTGCCCTTCTTCAATCACACCTTCTCGTTGCATCCCAGAGCCGTGCAGCCGCTCTGAACACGGCCGCGAAGGTCCGCACGCCCGAGGCCGCCGCGAGCTGGCGCGCCACCCAGGGCCGGGGGGGCCGGGTCGTTTTCACCAACGGCGTCTTTGATCTGCTCCATACCGGGCACGTCGCGCTGCTCGAGGCGGCGCGCGCCGAGGGCGACGCCCTCGTCGTCGGCGTCAACAGCGACGCCTCAGCGCGCCGCCTGGGCAAGGGGCCGGACCGGCCGGTGGTCGCCGAGGCGGAACGGGCGCGCTTGCTCGCCGCCCTGGCGGCGGTCGATTGCGTCGTGTTGTTCGATGAGGACACGCCGCTCGCGTTGATCCGCCTGCTACGTCCCGACGTGCTGGTGAAAGGCGCGGACTATGCCCGCGAAGCGATCGTCGGCGCGAAGGACGTGGAAGGGTGGGGGGGGCGTGTCGTGCAGGTGCCTCTCGTCAAGGACAAGTCGACGACCGGACTGCTCGAGCGGCTGCGGCGCGGCTGATGAAGCTGATCGCCGGCACGCGCAGCCCCGGGAAGACGCGCGAGATTCGCGAGCTGTTCGCCGGCTTGCCGTTCGACATCACGTTTCCTGCCGACCGATTGCTCGAGCCGCTCCCCGAAGAAGCCGATCTCGAGCGGAGCATGAGCTACATCGAGAACGCGGTCGCCAAGGCCCGCTACTTTGCCACGCGCGCCGGGCTGCCCGCGGTGTCCGACGACTCGGGCATCGAGGTCGATGCGCTGGGTGGGGCGCCGGGACCACGCTCCGCGCGGTGGTCGGCGACCGGCACGGACCTCGAGAACAACACGCTGTTGCTGGAGCAGTTGGCGGGCGTGCCTGAGAAGCGGCGCGCGGCGCATTACCGTTGTGTCGTCGCCTTTGTCGCGACGCCGAGCAGCGTCCCCGAGATCGTCGAGGCCACGTGCGACGGGTTTATCCTGACGGCGCCGCGCGGCAGCCGGGGCTTTGGCTACGATCCACTGTTCTTTTCGCCGGAGCTGAACATGACGTTTGGAGAGGCGCCGCCGGCCTCCAAGCACCGGGTCTCGCATCGCGGCCGGGCCTTCCGCGCCCTCATCGAAGTGTTGTTACGCCGTTCTACCTAGTTTTACGTATTCTTCTTGACGTAGTTATCTTGACGCAGTTTTTCGACGCCTTTTTTCGACGTCGTTTGTAGTTAGCCGGGGTGTGGCGCAGTCCGGTAGCGCGCCTGGTTTGGGACCAGGAGGTCGCGGGTTCGAATCCCGCCGCCCCGATTCCGCGAGCCTTGACACTGTTTGGCCACCGGTGCCATTTCCTCCTGTAAAACCGATATGGGAATTTCCGCATCGTTCCTGCTTCAACGAGGAGCCGATCATGATGCGTGTTCTGTCTTTTCGAATCGCGGTTGCAGCGTCGGTGCTGTGCCTGCCCGCCGTGACCCGCCTGGCCGCACAAACCGGAACCATCGAAGGCAAGGTCACCTCCGTGACCACGGGGGAGCCGATCGTTGGTGCGGAGGTTTCGTTGGTCGGCATCACGGTCGGCACCCGCACGGGCCCCGGCGGAACGTTTACGCTGCTGAACGTTCCCGCGGGTCCGCGCGAGTTGCGCGTGCTCGCGATCGGGTTCAAGGTGGCCACCGCGCAGCTGGTGGTGCTCCCCGATCAGACTACAACGACGACCCTGCAACTGGCACCCAGTGTGCTGCAGCTCGATGCGATCATCGTGACCGGCACGCCCGGGCAGGCACGCGTGCGAGAGGTGGGCAACTCGATCGCGCAGGTCAACCTGTCGCAGGTCAAGGATCCGCCAGCGAACATGGATCAGCTGTTGCAGGCGCGGGCCCCAGGGCTGAGCGTGATGCAAACGAGCGGCATGGCGGGCGAAGGCGCTCAAATCCGGCTGCGCGGCGCGGTCAGCGTGAGCCAGAGCAATCAGCCGATCGTCTACGTCGACGGCGTGCGCGTGCGGAGCGAGGGCTACCGCCGCAACC
>QHUF01000016.1 GCA_003221075.1 Gemmatimonadota bacterium | reverse complement strand
CTGGACACTGACTCCCGGTTTTCTCCTTTCTCCTTTCTACAAGGACACTCGCGTTGTCATCCTGAGCGAGCGCGCTACGCGCGCGAGCGAAGGACCTGCTTTTCTCGCCTGCGCCAATGAGCTCGCAAAGCTTCTCTAGGCCGGTCGGAGGAAACACCAGTATCCTAGGCACACGCGTGTGCCTTCTTGTCGAGTCGGCTGGGGTCCGCCTAGGTTCGGTCCCTGTGACTACGCGGCCGACGGCCCTGATCACAGGCGCATCGAGCGGCATCGGAGCGGAGCTGGCACGCTTGTTCGCCGGGGACTCCCATGACCTCGTGTTAGTGGCGCGTCGGGCACGGCCGCTCGAGGACCTCAGCGCCGAGCTGCGCGAGCGCCATGACGTAACCGTTCGCGTGTTCGCCCGAGATCTGTCGGAGCCTGCGAGTGTCCCTGACCTGTGGAACGAGCTGCTGGCCGCCCGAGTGCAGGTCGATGTTCTCGTCAACAATGCCGGTGTCGGGCTCTACGGCCCTGTATGGGAGCAGGACGCGGATGCGCTCGACCGCATGGTTCGCCTGAACGTCGGTGCCCTAACCACCTTCACGCGTCTCGCGCTCCCGGGCATGGTGAGTCGTCACAGCGGCAAGATTCTCAACCTCGCGTCGGTCGTTGGCTACCAACCGGCCGGCCCCAGGATGGCCGCGTATTACGCGACCAAGGCCTATGTCCTCTCCTTTTCGAAGGGCCTAGCGATGGAACTCAAGGGCAGTGGTGTAACCGTCACGGCGTTGAGTCCCGGCGTGACGGCGTCGGCGTTCGAGGAGCGCTCAGGAGCAAGCGGGACGCGGCTGTACAGGTGGGTCCCCGCGATGAGCGCGAAGGCGGTCGCGCTCGCGGGTTATCGCGGGATGAAGCGGAAGAAAACCGTCGTGATACCTGGAATAATCGCCAAGCTCTTTTCTCTGGCCGGTGAGCTCCCGCCTCGCCGCATCGCGCTTGCGGTCAACCGCTGGCTCTTGAGCGCTGGTCGGTCGCAACGCTGACTCCCCACCCCCACAGGGCCTTGAGGACCGAACGTAGAGAATCACCGAGCGGCGACAGCCGATACTCGATCTCCGACGGCGGGCCGCGCTTCCGCACCGTTCGCGTTACGAGCCCCGCTCGTTCGAGCTCCCGCAAACGCAGCGTCAACACGCGGGCCGACAGCTCGGGGATCGACCGGCGCAGCATCCCGAAGCGGGAATCCCCCTCTTTGATCCGAGCGAGGATAACCGTCTTCCACTTGCCGCCGAGGACGGTGAGCGTGACTTCGACCGGACAACCATACGAGCGGCCGTCGAACTGAATCATTTTTTCCGCCCGTAAGCAGGGGTTTCGTAGTTACGCATCAGTAACGTCTTGAAGGCAAGGTCGCCTCTACGTTACTTCGCAGGACTGAGGTCCTCAACACGGACGAGGGATTCAAGTGGCGAGCGAGCCTTCCTTGTTTGAGTGGGCCGGTGGGATGCCGGCCTTCGAACGTCTGACTGCGGTCTTCTATGGACGGGTGCGTGAGGATCCGCTCTTGGCGCCGCTGTTCGCGCACGCGTCGCCCGAGCATCCCGCGCACGTGGCGGCGTTCATCGCTGAGGTTTTCGGCGGACCCGCAGCCTACACGGCTCGGGGTGGGCACCCGGAGATGGTCCGCCGCCATCTGGGTCGCGCCTTGACGGAGGTACAGCGACGTCGGTGGGCCACGCTCCTCGCCGAATGCGCTGACGAGGCCGGCCTGCCGACAGACCCCGAATTCCGCTCAGCCTTCGTCGCCTACATCGAATGGGGATCGCGCCTGGCCGCGATCAACTCGCAACCGGGCGCAAAAGTCGACAGCACGTCCGTCATGCCGCGCTGGGGGTGGGGCGTGCCGGGCGGGCCCTCTCTGTGAAATCGCTGGTCGGCGTTCCCGGCGCGGGGCGAGTCGTCAAGCTGCTCTCGGACAAATGGGCGATCCCGCTTTTCGTGCTGCTTCAAGGAGGTGCGAAGCGACACGCGGAATTGCGGCGCGGCATGCCCGGCGTGTCGCAACGAATGCTCACGAAGACGCTGCGATCGTTGGAGCGTCGCGGGCTCGTCGTACGCCGCGTTCATCATCAGACACCTCCCAAGGTCGAGTACAGTCTCACTCCGCTTGCGCGTTCGTTGAACCGAGCGATGGGTCCGGTCTGCCGCTGGATCGAACGCTATGGAATCGAGCTCGAGCGCTTTGAAAAGACCCCGACGTAGCAGGACTATCGATCGATGCAGGGCACACGCGTGTGCCTTCTTGTCGACACGGCGGCGGGCCACGTAGACTGCCCCATGCTTTTCCTGGTCGAACTCGATCATGTGGAATCAGGCAACGTGCCGTCGCCGGACGCAGGTCGAGGATTCATCGAGCAGGTCATTTTTCCGACGCTCGCGCGGCTCGACCAACTCGTCGCGGACAAGACGCTCGTGAGTGGCGGGCCCGTTGCTGGACGCGTTGCCCTGCGACTCATGATCGAAGCGGAGTCGTCCGAGCATGTCGATCGAATAGTCACGAGTCTGCCGCTCTGGTTCGTCGCCGAGACCCGCGTTACGCCGCTCATGACGGTTGCCGAGCGTCGCGACCATGTGAAGAAACTGCTTGAGCGTCTGGCGGCCATGCGGTCGTAGAACGCGCGCCGTGGCGTTCCTGGACGCGCCGATGCCCGTGACAGAGTAAGGAGACTCGAATGAGACAGGTCGTTGCCGCCGAATACCTGACATTGGATGGGGTAACCGAAGACCCGGGACCATCGGGAGATTTCGAGAAGCGCGGCTGGACGATCCCTTACTGGAATGATGAACTCTCGAAGTCTCAATCCGATCTGCTCTTTGCGAGCGACGCGCTGCTGCTCGGGCGGGTGACCTATGAGGAATTCGCCGCGGCATGGCCATCGCGGTCGGGCGACCCCTTCACTGACAGAATGAACAGTCTGCCGAAGTTTGTTGCCTCAAAGACCCTGAAAGGGCCTCTCAAGTGGAACGCCACCCTCCTCAAGGGGGATGTCGCCGATGAGGTCGCGAGGCTGAAGAAGCAGTCAGGCTAGAATCTGTTGATCGACGGCAGCAGTGCGCCGCTCGTCAGCACGCTTGCCGGTGTCGCGGTACTTACCTACGTACCACGGCCAAAGGACCATCGATGACCAACAAACACATGCCGTTGCTTTGGGGCGCCATACTCTGGTTTGGAGCAGCCCTGTTGCTGGCCGCGCGCGGTGTGTTCGTCACCCGGCCGAACGAGCTGCCCCTCGTGCTGGCGCTGGCCTTCCTCGTGCCGATTCTGTTGTTCGTATTGGGCCTGGGGGTGTCCTCCCGCTGGCGCGCTCTGGTGGTCTCCGTCCCACCTGTGTTCTTGATCGCCCTGAACGGCTGGAGATTCATTGGTCTGGGGTTCCTGATGGCGTACGCGGAGGGAATGTTGCCGGGCGGTTTCGCTTGGCCGGCCGGGCTCGGCGATATTGCGATGGCGGCGACTGCGCCCTGGGTCGTCGCGCGCGTCGCGGCGGACGACGGGTTTCGCTTTGGCAAGACGTTCCTCGCCTGGAATCTCTTTGGGATCGCCGACTTCGTGGACGCCGTCCTCCTCGGCACGCTGTACCTCTGGCCCGGATTTACCGCGGGGACGAACACTGCGTTGATGCAACGCCTCCCGTTCGCGTTGATACCGTCATTCTTCGTGCCGCTGGTGGCGATGGCACATTTCACGCTCCTCGCACAGCGACGCTCTCGATCCGCAGCACCATGACGTTTCGTTGGCTCATTTCAGGGTCTATCGAAAGGACATGAAGGCGGGCGAGCTTTAGGTCGTCTTCAAACAGAGACGCCGGCTCTAAATGCTACTCTGGCTCTTCATCATCTTTCTCGGCATCGCCTTCGGGGCCGGTCTCTACGAGTCACGGGTCGTCGTCCCCATGTGGACGAGCGATCCACCGGCCTCCCTGGCATCTCACGACAGCGGCCGCCGGTTCTGGGCCTTCGTCACCACGGGCCCTTTGACGCTTTTGACCGTGGCGAATCTCGTCGCGGCATTGCGGACCCAGGGGCCCGCACGCGGCTGGTGGCTCACCGCGGCGATCGTAACGTTGGTGGAGCGCGCTGCGACATTCGGATACTTCATTCCCACGATCATCCGCCTGCAGCGCAAGCCGACTCTGACTCAGACCGCCGTGCGCACGGCGTTGGCACGTTGGGTCCGGCTCAACTATGTCCGCAACACCCTCACGCTCGTGGCGTGGATCGCGGCCCTGAAGGTGCTCGCCAAGCCCTGACGTCGCACTCATCATCCTCTCGAGGAGGTCTCGTGTATTCGATTGAAACAGCGTTCGAACGTCGTTGGGTCACCCGCGCAGCGGCTGCCGCAATGCTGGTCGTCATCGCCTCGTGCACCCCGAGTAGCGCCACGCCAGACGACCCCCGCTTGGCGCGATTGCTCGAGGACCGGCAGGCGATCTGGCAGGCGTGGTTCACCAATGACCGCAGTCGCCTCGAGCAGCTCCTTCCCAACAGCGTCATCGCGATCAACAACGGCGATACGACATGGCAGGATCGCTCCGCGGTGATCGCGGCCGCCGAGGCGTTTGCACGCAGCGGCGGAAGACTGGTCAGCCTCAACTTTCCGAGAACCGAAAAGCAAGTCTACGGAGACGTGGCGATCCTGTACTCGACCTACGTCGCGGAGCTGGAACAGAAGGGCCGCAAGTCCGTACTACGCGGCCGGGCTACAGAGGTCTTCGTCTGGCGGAACGGCGTGTGGCAAAATGCCGGCTGGCATTTGGATGGGGGGTGCTGAGTTACTCCCCGCCCGCGTTCGGCGCCGGCACGTGCTCCTCGCCGTCGGTCATCCACACCGTCTGGATATTCACGAACTCATGGATGCCGAAGTCCGACAGCTCGCGCCCGTAGCCGCTCTGCTTCACGCCGCCGAATGGCAGGCGGGGGTCGGAAGCGACCATACCATTAACGAACACGGAGCCGGCTTCGATTCGTGCGGCGAGCAGCTGCGCGCGCGCGAGGTCGCGCGTCCACAGATTGGCGCCGAGCCCGTAGATCGTGTCGTTCGCGAGCGCGATCGCCGCGTCCGTGTCCTGCGCGCGCACCAGCACCGCTACCGGCCCGAATATCTCCTCCCGCCACGCTGGCATGTCCAACGTTCCCCCTCTCCCGGAGGGAGAGGGGGACAGGGGGTGAGGACCTACGACGAGCATGGTTGGTTGGTAGAAGTAGCCACGGCCGGGCCGGGGAGCGCCGCCGAACACCACGCGCGCGCCCTGCGCGACGGACGCGCGCACCTGCCGGTCCACCGTGTCGCGGAGATCGGCGCGCGCCAGCGGACCCACGTGCACGGTGCGATCGGTCGGATCGCCCACCTTGAGCTTGCGGATCCCCTCGACAAAGCGGCGCTCGAACTCCTCGGCCACACTCGCGACCACAATGAAGCGCTTCGCGGCGATGCACGACTGGCCGCCGTTCTGGAACCGGCTGCGCACCGCCATCGCCGCGGCGGCCGCGACATCGGCGTCGTCCAGAACGACAAAGGGGTCGGATCCGCCAAGCTCCAGCACGGTCTTCTTGATCGCGCGACCCGCTGCGGCCGCGACCTTCTCGCCCGTCGTGTTACTGCCGGTGAGCGTCACCGCGCGCACGCGAGGGTCGTCGATGATCGCCTCGACCGCGCCACCGGGCACGAGCACGGCCCGCAACGCGCCGCGTGGGAAGCCGGCATCGCGGAACACCTCCTCGATGGCGAGCGCGCACTGCGGAACGTTGGAGGCGTGCTTCAGCACCGCCGTGTTCCCGGCCATCAGCGTCGGCGCGGCAAAGCGGAAGACCTGCCAGAACGGGAAATTCCACGGCATCACCGCGAGCACCACGCCTAGCGGCTCGAACGCGACGTAGCTGAGTCGCGCGTTGGTCTGGGCGGGCCGGCGCGCGAGAAAGCGCTCGGCATGCTCGGCGAAGTAGTCACAGACCCACGCGCACTTCTCGACTTCGGCCTCGGCCTGCGTGATCGGCTTCCCCATTTCCGCCGTAATCAGGCCCGCGTAACGGTCCTTCCGTTTCCGGAGCAACTCCGCCGCGCCACGCATCGCTCGTGATCGCTCGGCGAAACTCTGCCGGCGCCACTGGTGAAAGGCCGCATCGGCCTCGACCAGTGCTTGCTCGACCTGCGCTGGAGTGAACTGGTCAAATGTCGCGATGACTTCTTCGGTGGCGGGATTGATCGATTCAATCGCTCCGCCGCGGGCGGTCATTGTCGGCGTGCCCATTGCGTGTCTCCTGGGGTTTCATCAAGTCTACAGCGGGATCCATGCCCGTCGCTCGTACCAGCTCGCATCCCCTTGGTCTATTCCCTCTCTTTTTTCTTACAAAGAGCGCGCGAGCCTGTCATCCCGAGCGAAGCGAGGGATCTGCTTTTCGGTCCCCAAAGCCTACTCCCCGAACCGCACCCGCCTGGTCTCCTGCTCCTGGCCCGTGGGACGCGTCAGCGACTCGTACAGGTCGGGCCGGCGCGCTCGCAACCAGCGCCTGCCGGATGACGTGGGCAGGACCGACGCGTCGAGATCCGCGACGACCATGTCGTCTCCCAACGCCCGCGACTCCGCAATGACGTCACCATAGGGGTCGAGCACCATCGCGTTACCGGTGCGGATCTCATCGTCGTCAGGTCCGATGCCGTTGCTGAACAGCAGGAACATGCCGTTGTCGTGCGCCCGGCTCGGGAGCCAGCGCATGAGCCACGCCCGGCCCTTGGGGCCGACTAGCTCCGCCTCGCACGCCGCGGGATCCTCCTGGCGACGGGCCCACACCGCGGGGTCGATCGGCTTCATGCCGCGCGGGCTCACCGAGTTGCACCCGCCCGTCTGGTGCGGCGCGAGCAGGATCTCGGCGCCGAGCAGCGCCGTGGCGCGGGCGTTCTCGACGATGTTGTTGTCGTAACAGATCAGCACGCCCACGCGGCATCCGTGCGGCGTGTCGAACACGGTGTAGCGGTTCCCGGCGCAAATGTTCGGGTGCTCAAAGACGTGCAGTTTGCGGTGAACGGCCCACGTCCCATCCGGCATCGCGACCACATAGGCGTTGTAGACGCCGCCGTCTGGCGCCCGCTCCAGCAACCCCGCGCCGATGGTCATCCCGTGTTCCCGCGACAAGTCCAAAAGGTCCCGCGTCGACGGCCCGTCGGGGACCGGCTCGGCCAGTGCCTCGAATGCCGCGCGCGAGAGCTTGCGCACGTGCCAGTAGCCCGTGAGGCACATCTCCGGGAACGCAATCATCTCAACGCGCGCGTGAGCGGCCTCCGTCACGAAGTGGCGGATGCGGCCGAAGTTGTACGCCTTGTCGCCCGCAGCGTGTTGAAATTGGACTGTCGCCACGCGGATGTCGCGCATAGGGCAGAGAATTACGCTTTTCTCGTGAGGACGACGTGTGTCGCGGCCGGCGTTGCCACATGCTCGGTGCACGCATAGCCCAGCGCCGGCAGGTCCATCCCCGCAAAGAGCGCCTCACCACTGCCGAGCAGGATCGGCGCGATCGCGAC
>QHUF01000015.1 GCA_003221075.1 Gemmatimonadota bacterium | reverse complement strand
TGCCGTCCTCGACTTGCCGCTGGCGGCCGGCAGTCGCCGCCTGCAGATCCGTGCGCGCGGGTACATCACATTCGACACGACCATCACCATCTCGGCCGATAGCACCATATTGCTCGGCCGCATCGCCCTGCGGATCACCGAGCAGAAGCCGTGAGCCGGCGCGCGGCCGCACTCGGGCTCGCGTTCCTGCTGATCGTTCCCACCACCACCGCCGCGCAGGCTGGCACCGCCGAGCTCCTACAGCAGGCGCGTCAGCTGTACGAGCGGCTCGAGATCGAACGCGCACTGCCGATCCTGCGTCAGATCGTGTCGCCGGAGTGGCCGCTCGAGGTGACCAACGCGCAGCGCGTCGAAGCGTACAAGTATCTCGGTGCCGCGCTGGTTCTCAGGGGCAAGCAGGATTCCGCGGTCCTCTATTTCCGCGCGGCACTGGAGCGCGACGCGTTCGCCGATCTCGATCCGGCGCAGTTCACGCCGGCGCAGGAGGGCACGTTTGCGATCGCACGCCGGCGGACGTTC
Organism: Gemmatimonadota bacterium; assembly: GCA_003221075.1. Classification (GTDB taxonomy): domain Bacteria; phylum Gemmatimonadota; class Gemmatimonadetes; order Gemmatimonadales; family GWC2-71-9; genus 20CM-2-65-7. Next base: position 9,615 of record QHUF01000015.1, on the reverse strand, counting down.
TCTGTGGGCCTCCGGCCGATTCCGGAAACGCGCGTCGATCCGCGCACTGGCCGATTGTCCGTCACCGTCGTGACGACACATGCCGCTCTGCTGCGTGCGACGCTCCGCGTGCTCGGTGGCACGGAGTACGTGGTGCTGTATAACGGGCCGAACGACGGCGCACGCGAGCTCGGATGGAACGGTCTCGGGCCGGACGGCCAGCTGGCGCCTCCGGGGCGTTACGATCTGTCGGTGGTGGGGCGCAGCCAGCTGGGCGCGCAGGCGGATTCACTGCGCATATATGTGGATGTCCGCCACGAGGTCGAGCCGCTCGAAGACACGCTGCCAATGCTGGGGACGGCGGAGCTGCTCCCCGAACGACACACGGAGTCCACGGCCGGGAACGATCTCCTCAAGGGGTTGGGGGTCGCGGGCGGAGCGCTTGCCGTCGGCAGCCTGCTGGCGAACGATCGGCTCGGCACGGGGCACGACGGCCGGATCATGGTGGGGGTGGCCACGGTGGGCGGGATCGCCGCGTTCTTCTATCGTCGCGAGCACCGTGAAATTCCGCGAAATGTCGCGCTCAACACTGCGCGCCGCGCTGACCGGGACGGCGCCAATGCGGCAATCCGCTCGCGCAACACCGACCGCATCGCTCGCACGATACTCCTGATTACACCGGCCAGCGCACCCGCGGTACGCCCATGAGCCGGGTGGGTCCGATGGTGCTCGCCGGATTGCTTCTGCCGGCGATTGTCTCGGCACAAGGGATCGAGTTGAGCGGCCTCATCACGGTGGCCCATGGCGATCACCGCGTCGACGCCGGTCTCGGCGTGGAGCGCGCGACGGGACTGCTCGTGGGCGGTGTGGTGCGCCTGGAACGCCGGGGCATCGCGCTCGACCTGTCGGGCGTAACCGGGCACCTCACGGCGGTGCAGGGAAGCGGTGGCATCGATCGGGATGTCTCGCAACTCGGTGCACTCGCACAGTTCGCGCCACTCCCGTGGCTGGTGCTCGAGAGCGGCGTCACGTTTCGCAGCTTTGGCACGGTAGTGGCACGGCAGCGGTGGACGTTGGTGCGTGCCGGTGCCGAGGCCCGAGTCCCGCTGAGCGGCGAGACCTTCTGGGCTCTGGGTCACGCGCACCTCCTGCCGATGGTCTCCGTCAACGGCCTGCCCAATGCCGCGACGTCGTTCGATGCCGGGACGGGACTCGCGTATCGGCGCGGTCGATTCGTCTTCGACCTCACGTACACGTTGGAGCGCTGTGACTTTCCGTCGCAGGGAAGTACGCGTCGCAGCGAGCAGCTGGGCACTATCGCACTTCGCGGCGGTGTGGAGCTGCGACTGCATTAAGGTCGACCCCGCGCGGCGTGACGCGAGTCACCCGTTCGCCGACCTGCGACGCCAATGTGGAACGCACACGACACGCGATCACCTGTCCGGAACGCGTCAAGCGGCAATCGCGTGCAACCTTTCCGGCAATCGCTGCGTCTTACCCTCTGACTGATTCGAACATGTCTCTAGCTGGAGGATGAGATGCGCGGCCTGACCCTGTTGATCGCGACGATCCTGACCTTCGGATACGGCTTCGCCGCCCAAGCCGCCATGACCATCGAGCGTGCGCAGACCTATGCGAGCGTGGCTCGAACGGTCGAAACCGTGAACCCGGTGCCAGATGCGAACCGCGTCTGGTACGGGGGGACGCTGGACCCGATTATCGTCGAGGCTCCTGCCCCTCCGGCCCTGAAATGCTCGGTTGCCTAAGGATTCGCACCGCCCGCGCCGCGCGCGCCGCCCGCCCAGTTCCGGCGGGCGGTCGCGTATTCGGGCGAAACTTGTAAGATTGAGGGTGCGTACCAACACATAACCATGGACATGTCACTCGATCAGTCGGCCACACCTACTCGGCGTTTCTGGCGCACGTGGCGTCGCGAGATCATCCGCGGCGGCGTGCTGTTCGGGCTCGTCGTCGGGACCGGTCTCTTCATCCGCAGCGTCCGCATTCGCGTCCCGTCCCCGCTGGGCGCCCTCGGGTCGTTCGGCGATTTCAACTGGGGCGACGGAGACGGCGGCGATCTCTTCGGGCGCGGCCGCCAGGTTGGCGATGCGTGGGAATACCGGGCGCTCATCAAGCCGACGCAGCACGTCTGGATTCGCAACACGAACGGTCCGATCGAGGTGGTCGCGGGAACGGGCGACAGCCTCGTGATCAATGCCGAGAAGAGCTGGCGCAACTCCGACCCGCAGAGCGTGCAGCTGATTCCGGTGCTCACCGAGCGCGGACTGACCGTCTGCGCCGTGTGGGAAGCGCGCGACCAACGCTGCAACGAGGGCGGCGACTATCGCATGAACGGCGTGAAGAAGAACGACGTCGCGGTGCGCTTCACCGTGCAGCTGCCGCACAGCGTTCCGGTCGATGTGTCGACCGTGAACGGCGGGCTGGAAATCGACGGCGTGAGCGCGCCGGTCGAAGCCGCGACGGTCAACGGCCGCATCGCGGTGAATACGTCGACCGGTCCGGTTCAGGCGACGACGGTCAACGGCAGCATCGAAGCGAACATGCAGGCGCTCACGTGGGGCGATGTCCGGCTCACCACCGTGAACGGTTCGGTGAGCGCGGGGCTGCCGCAGCAAATCAACGCGAACGTCGATGCCGAAACCGTGAACGGCCGTGTCGAGACCGACTTCCCGGTGAAGATCACCGGCAAGATCAGCACGCGGCACCTCCGCGGCACGATCGGGACCGGCGGTCCGACGTTGAAGCTCATCACCGTAAATGGGTCCATCACGCTACACGAAGCAGACGCCCATCCCAACCCGAACCTCAATCCGGAATCGCATCGCGGGCACTGGCCGCACCCGCGGACGGCGCGCCCGGCGGAGCGGCCCTAGATCGTCGTAGCGGGCGCGCTCCGCCCGATACTGTAGGGCCACCGGGCGGGATTCAACGTCGCCAGTCCGTAAAACATGAGACACGCGCCCGTGAGCGCGATGTTCTTCCAGAAGTGCGCCGCTTGATTCGCTGCCATCATCGGATCGGCAATTCCCCAAAACTTGTGCACCGTGAACGCCGCGGGGATGAGAAATGCGGCGATGAGCAGCGATCCCCACTGCGCCTTTACACCCAGCAGGATGCTCAGTCCGCCCGCGAGGATCATCACGCCGGAGAGGGCGGTGAGCAGCGTCGGGGCGGGTACGCCGGACGCTCCCGCGTATTGCGCATACATGCTGAGTTTGGTGAGGTGATTGAAGCCGGAGTAGATAAAGAAGAAAGAGAACACCACCCGTCCGATTAGCAGCACTATACCGCCCATGCGTTCATCCTCCCAGGTAGCGCGCGACTTCCGCGGGGAACGTGCGTACATCGACCGGTTTCGTGATGTAACCGTCGAATCCTGCGGCGCTGGCGCGCGTGCGGTCTTCCGGCAGCGCGTGCGCCGTCAATGCAACGACCTTCCAGGAGCGTTCGGGCAGCCCCTTGAGTTCCTCGAGCAGCGCGTAGCCATCGCGACCCGGCAGCTGAATATCGAGCAACACGAGGTCGGGTGTTGGCTGGTGCGTACGTAAGACGTCGGTCAACCGGTCGCCATTGGGCAATCCAACGACTTGATGTCCTTTGATTGTAAGCAGCGTCGTCAGCAGCTTCAGATTGTCCGGCTGATCTTCGACGATGACGATAATGGCCACACTCACCGTGCCTGCGGCAGGGTGAACCAGAACGTACTGCCTTTTCCCATCTCGCTTTCGACGCCGATGGCGCCGCCGTGTAGCTCGATCAGCCGCCGCGACAGCGCCAGCCCCAATCCTGTCCCTTCATACTGGCGGCTGGCCGACGCGTCCAGCTGTGAGAATTCCTGGAACAGTTTGGGCTGATCGTCAGCCGCAATGCCGATCCCCGTGTCGGTGACCGCAATCCGCACTTCCGACCCGCCGTCCACCGGCCCGGCCGCGACGGTAACCTTGCCGCCGTCCGGCGTGAACTTGATCGCATTCGAGAGCAGGTTGAGCAGCACCTGGCGCACGCGACCCCGGTCTGCCTGGACGCGCAGCCCCGGTGGGGTCGGGCTGACGACCATCGCGTGCCGATGCTTTTGCACCTGCGCCTGGACGCTTCCGGTCGTTTCGGTCAACAATGCCGCGAGATCGACTGCCTCCGGCTTCAGCTCCATCCGCCCCGCGGCGATGCGCTGCAGGTCGAGCAGCTCGTTGATCAGCTCGAGCAAATGCCGGCCGTTGCGCGCCACCGTTTCGAGGAAATCGCGCTGCTGCTCGGAGAGAGAGGGGCCCAGCTCCTCGGTGAGCAACAGGTCCGTGAATCCGATGATGCTGTTGAGCGGTGTCCGCAGCTCGTGCGAAATGTTCGACAAGAACAGATCTTTGGACTTCATCACCGCGTCGAGATCGGCGTTCAGCTGCTCCAGGCGCTTGGCGGTCTGGCGCACTTCGACGGCCAGGCGCCGGGTGTTGTGATGGGCCGCGCCGCGCTCGCACGCGATCGCGAGATTGGGCGCCGCCTGGTCGAGCGCCGCCCGTTCGTCCGCGCCGAACGTCGTGCCGGGCGCGACGCCGAGGACGCCGACGAGCTTGGTCCCGGCCCGGAGCGGGACGAGCACGAGTCCCTGCGGCATGGGGGCGTTCAAACGAAGCTGGTGCCGCACCGGTTGCACTGCCTCGCCATGGTAGTGGATGGCCTGATTCGCCTCGCCGATGAGATCGCGCATCGTCGTCCGGGAGACGGGACGGGATTCCACGTCGCGTGAGACTGTCGGCGCCCATTCGTTGGCGTCGTAGGCGGGCTGGTACAGGACGATGGCCGTCGCCCGCGTCGCGCCGGCGATTACGCCGAGCGCCTGCCCCAGTCCCGTCGCCGAGTCGTCCGATGAGGTATTGAGGGCCGCGAGGAGCTGAGACAGGTACACCTGCAGTTCTTCCCGCCACGCCAGCGCCCTGGCCATGTGGTTCACGCCGCGCGCGATCGCGCCGAACTCGCCCGGCTGATCTTCGGGCAACGGCTCCACGAACTGACCCTCGGCCACGCGCTGCAGTGCCTGCGCGATCCGAGAGAACGGAGCGGCCAGACGGCGGCGATTGTACCAGAAGCCCAGGCCCAGCACCGTGACCATCGCGGCGAACAGCACGGTGGCGGCCACGGCGGCCTGCACGGCATCGTCGCCGGCATCGACAGCCAGCTCCGCCGCGGCGGTGGCTTCGGCGGCGATGAGGGGGGAGGGACCGAGGCGCTGAATGCGGTCGAGTCGCTGGGCCAGCTCGACCATGGCCATCTGCGTGGCGCGGGCGCTGCGCCACGTCGCGACCTGCGTAACGAGGCCCACGAGTGCCACCGCGATGAACGTCGCGGCGAAGAGGCGGGTGATGCTCGGCGTCGCCCGCATGGGGCTCCATAATATGCGGGTGACGTGTACCTTCCAAGCCGTGCGGCCCCACACCCTCGGCCTGATAGGGCTCGGCGCGATTGGCGGCTCGATTGCCCGTCAGGTCAAACAGCCGGGCAGCGGCGAGGGAATCGTCGTGGTGGGATGGTCTCCCGAACCCGCCGAGCGTGCCCTGGCCGCGCAACAGGGCGCGCTCGATGATGCCCCCGCCCGCGCCACCGATGTGGCGCGCGTGGCCGATCTCCTCATCCTCGCCGCCCCACCTGCCGCCAACATCGCCCAGCTTGAGACCATCGTTCCGCACCTGAAGCCGGATGCCGTCGTCACGGACGTCGGTTCGGTGAAGCGGTCGATCGTCGCGCGCGCCGAAAAGATCGGACTGCACGAGCGCTTCGCGGGGAGTCATCCCCTCGCCGGGACGCATCGGCACGGATTCGAGGCGTCTCGTCCCGATCTGTTTCGCGGGGCGGTCGTCTACGTGACGCCGTGCCGGGACGGGGAGCAGGCGGTCCGGGAGGTCGTGGACTTCTGGCAGACGGTGCTCGAAGCGGAGCCGGTGGTGCTCGACGCGGACCAGCACGACGCGCAGCTCGCCGTCACGAGTCACTTGCCGCAAATCGTCGCATCGGTGCTCGGTGATTTCCTCGCGCAGCACGCGCCGCCTGGAGCGTCGATCGGCCCCGGCGCGGCCGATACGACCCGCCTGGCCGCCAGCGAGCCGGGGCTGTGGACGGAAATCCTGCTCATGAACCGCGACGAGATCCTGCCGGCCTTGCGCGGGCTGGAGGAATCACTGGGAACCGTCGAGCGCGCGCTCGAGGTCGGTGATGCGGCAGCGCTCACGGCCTGGCTGACGCGCGCGGCGAAGTGGCGGCGACGCATCGGTGGCTCCTAAGGCCCCCCCCCGCCTTGGCGGCGTCGTTCGGCCGCCGGGCGACAAGAGCATCTCGCATCGCGTGCTCATGTTGGCGGCGCTCGCTCGCGGCAAAAGCGAGCTCAGTGGGTTGCTGACCGGTGACGACGTGAAGAGCTCAGCGCGCGTTCTGCGCCAGCTCGGCGCCGACATTTCCACGATCCGAGATTCGATGGTGAAGGTTTCCGGCGCACGGCTCACGGCGCCCGGCGCACGCCTCAACTGCGGGAATTCAGGCACCACCGCTCGTCTCATGCTTGGGATCCTTGCGGGCCAGAAGTTCGCTGCGACGCTGACCGGCGACGCCTCGCTGCGCCGGCGCCCGATGCGGCGGGTGACCGAGCCTCTCAAGCAGATGGGTGCGGATATAAATGAAAGAGGCGACGGGCTTCCCCTGACGATCCGGGGGGGCACGCTGCGTGGCCTCACCTACGCGAGCCCCGTCGCGAGCGCGCAGGTCAAGAGTGCGATCCTGTTCGCGGGGCTGACGGGACAGGTCCCGGTCGCGATTACCGAACCGTACCGGTCCCGGGATCACACGGAGCGACTCTTCGCGCATCTGGGTCTAGGTATTCACGAACGTGATGGTGCCATCAGCTATCAGCCGTCTGCCGTCAGCATTCCTGCATTCCAAATCTCTGTCCCCGGGGATCCTTCGTCCGCGGCATTCCTGGTTGCGGCGGGGGTGCTCGCCAGTGCCGGTGAGCTGCTGATCGAAAACGTCGGCGTTAATCCTACTCGAACGGGATTCATTGTCGTGTTGGAACGGATGGGTGCGCAGGTCGAACGCGTGAACCTGCGGGATGAAGGGGGGGAGCCGGTGGCCGATTTGCTCGTGCGACCGGCGCAACTGCGCAGCACGGAAGTCACGGCGGCCGAGATCCCGACATTGGTCGATGAGGTTCCGATCCTCGCGGTGCTCGCGAGTCGCGCACGCGGTGCGACCGTGTTCCGCGAGGTCGGCGAGCTGCGCGTCAAGGAGAGCAATCGGCTCGACCTAATCGCCGCGAATTTACGAGCCGTGGGAGTGAAGGCCGAGGCTCAGAACAACGATCTACACGTTGAGGGGTCGGAGCGCCCGCCTCGTGGAAAGGTGGAGACGGCATCCGACCATAGGCTTGCCATGGCGTTTGCGGTGCTGGACACGGTCGAAGGGGCGGACGTAAAGCTGTCGGAAAGGAAATCGGTGGCAATTTCGTATCCCGGGTTCTTCGACGACCTCGGGAAAACCGGCGCACGGCGTACGGCGCACGGCGCACGCTGATGCTCAGAGTCATCGCGATCGATGGGCCGGCGGCGTCAGGGAAGAGCTCGACGGCCGGCCTGGTCGCCAAGCGGCTCGGCTGGGCGCATCTCGACTCGGGGGCGCTGTATCGGGCGCTCACACTCGCGGTGCTCGACAACATCGGGGAAGGGGGACGGGGGAAGGGAGACGCGTGGTCCGGTTCACGGATTGTCGCCGTGGCCGAGAGGCTGCCAGTGCGGCTCGTGCTCGTCAGCGAGGAGTTCAGGCCCGAAGTTGCGGGTGTGGACGTGGAAGGGGCGATCCGCAGCGAGCGGGTGACGCGCCATGTATCGGCGCTGGCCGCCATCCCGGAAGTCCGGACCTGGGTGAACGCCCAGCAAAGAAGGGCGGTGGAGGGTGTGAAGGTTGGTGGAGGAGCTGAAGGTGTGGTCGTGGACGGGCGGGATATTGGGACCGTCGTGTTTCCCGAGGCCCCACTGAAGATCTTTTTGACGGCGACGCCGGACGAACGAGCCCGGCGGCGGCTGTCGCAGCGGGGCGAGGCGGTGGATGGCGAGGTGGTGCGCCGCGAAAGCCAGGCGCTGGCAGCCCGGGATGCGGCCGATTCCAACCGGCGGATCGCCCCTCTCAAACCCGCCCCCGATGCGGTGTTGCTCGACACGACCGCCCTGACGCTGGAGCAGCAGGTGGCGCGGGTAGTTGAACTGGCGCGGGGCTTGTTCCCTGGGTAGGTTTCCGCCCTGTTTCACAGGCTAAAGCCTGTGCTCGGCAAACACTGTCCTGAAGGACATTGAATGACGAGGTAACCTCAAACTCACAACAAAACCGGTGCACTGAATGCTCGTAGAAGCACGTGATGTAGAAGAGTTCGAAGAAGACATTCCCACTCGTAAACCTCCCCGCCCGCAACTCCGCGTCCGTTCCGGTCTCGACGAGGAATACTCGTCCGACGAGATCGAGAAAATGACCCTGCTGTACGAGGGGACGCTGTCGAATATCCAAGAAGGCGAAATCGTCAAATCCAAAGTCCTGCGCGTAACCGACACCGCCGTCATCCTCGACGTCGGCTTCAAGTCCGTCGTCCTGTCGAAGAAGAAGGCCGACTTCATGCGCGTCTGGGAACGGATCCGGGAAGCGCACGAGAAGGATGAAGGCGTCACCGGTACGCTCGTGAAAAAGATCAAAGGCGGCGTCGTCGTGGATCTGATGGGCGTGGACGCGTTCCTGCCCGGCAGCCAGATCGCGCTGCGGCGCGTTCCGAATATCGACGAGCTGCTCGGCCAGAGCTTCGAGTTCAAGATCATCAAGCTCAACAAGCGGCGCCGGAACATCGTCGTGTCGCGCCGCGTGCTGCTCGAAGCCGAGCGCAAAACGAAACGCGACGTGCTGATGAAAGAGTTGTCGGTCAATCAGGTGCGGAAGGGTGTGGTGAAGAACATCACCGACTTCGGGGCCTTCATCGACCTGGGCGGCGTGGACGGCCTGCTGCACATCACCGACATGAGCTACGGCCGTGTGTCGCATCCGTCCGAAATGGTGCAGATCGGCCAGGAGCTCGAGGTCAAAGTCCTCGACATCGACTGGGAGCGCGAGCGCATCTCGCTCGGCCTCAAACAGCTGCAGCCCTATCCCTGGCAGAACGTCGCCGCGAAGTATCCGGTTGGAACGCGCGTGCAGGGCAAGGTCGTGTCGATCACGAATTACGGCGCCTTCGTCGAGCTCGAGCCGGGGATCGAAGGTCTCGTGCACATCTCCGAGATGAGCTGGACGCGCAACGTGCGGCATCCGTCGAAGCTGGTTTCCATCGGTGAGACGATCGAAGCGGTGGTGCTCAAGGTCGATCCGAACGAGGAGAAGATCTCGCTCGGCATGAAGCAGACGGAGCAAGATCCGTGGATGGTGTTGCCGCTCAAGTATCCGGTGGGTACGCGGATCTCGGGCAAGGTGCGCAACCTCACGAGCTTCGGCGCGTTCGTCGAGATCGAGCCGGGCATTGATGGGTTGATTCACATCTCCGACATGAGCTGGACCAAGCGCGTCCAGCATCCCTCGGAAGTCGTGAAGAAGGGAGATACGGTGGAT
>QHUF01000014.1 GCA_003221075.1 Gemmatimonadota bacterium | reverse complement strand
TGGGCGAATGATGGCAGGTCCATCGTCTTCCACAGCAATCGGGGCAACGAAGTCTTTGATTGGGATCTGTGGGAGGTTTCTGCGTCGGGCGGGGTGCCCACGCGACTGACCGGGACTGTAGGGGTGGGTGACTACGACCCATCGTACTACCAGCAAAAGTACGTGGCTTTCGCCGGGTTCACGCCAGGTTTCTGAATCGCTAGGGCGGGTTCGCTAGCGACAGGGACCGGTGAGGCCATCAGACTGCAGCGGTAATCAGCTCGCTGAACTTCTCTAGGTCGATATTGCCGCCGGAGACAATGGCCACGATCGGACCCGGACCGGCCTTGCCGGTGAGCGCTGCCGCTAGGCCGAGCGCACCAGCTCCCTCGGCGATGACGCGCGCCTTTTCGGCCATGAGGCGCATGGCGCGCTTTGTCTCGTCCAGGCTCACCACGATGTAGCCGTCCACGACCGGCTGCATGCGTTGCCACATCCGCGGAAACACACTCTTGCCGCCCGCACCATCGACGAACGTGGCTTTCCAATCGGAAAACACCTGCGCCGAGCCTTTCGCAAACGAGAGCGCGGCGGGCGCGGCGGTCTCCGGCTCGGCGCCCCACACTTTAATCTCAGGGCGCAACGCTTTGACGGCACTGGCCACGCCGGTGATCAGGCCGCCACCGCCGATCGCAGCGATGATGGCGGCGGTGTCCGGCGCATCCTCGAGAATCTCGAGGCCCATCGTCGCGTGACCGGTGATGAAGTTCTGATCGTCGAATGGATGGATGAACGTTCCCTCGACGCCGGGATACGAGCGGTCATCGAGCGCCTGCCAGGCGACCGCATAGGGCACGAGCACGAGCTTCGCGCCCAACGCGCGCATGCGCTCGAGCTTCGCGGCGGGCGCCGTCTCGATCGCGACGACCGTGCACGGCACGCCCGCGGCCCGCGCCGCGTATGCCACACCCTGACCGGCGTTGCCGGCGCTGATCGTCCACACGCCCCGCCGCCGCTCGGCATCGGACAACAGCGCGACCGCGTTGGCAGCGCCGCGCAGTTTGTAGGCGTTGATCGGTTGGAGGTTCTCGAGCTTGAGCCGCACGTCGGGGGATCCCGGCCCGAGCTCCAGCCGGACCAACGGCGTGCGAACGATGGTCCCGGCGATGCGTTTCCGAGCGTCCCGGATCTCACCCAACGTGATGGGACGGACCGGTTCAAGCACGCAGCACCAGCGCTGCCGCTGCCACATCCTCAACCGCGACGCCCACAGACTTGAACAGCGTAACCTCCTCGGCGCTGCGCCGGCCGGGATCGGCCCCCGCCACGACGGCGCCGATCTCCACCACCTCGCTCCGCGCCGCGATGACGTCGCCCGATTCACGCAGCGCCGCTTCGCGTGAGTCGACAAAGACACGGGCCTTGGTGACGAGATCGTCGTCCAGCTCGCGCCAGTCGGGACGGGTCGCGCCGATGGCATTGACGTGTGTCCCGCGGGCGAGCCAGCGCCCCTGCAGCACGGGCGTCGTCGCGTTCACGGCGACCACCACGACGTCGGCGCCGCGTACCGCATCGGCCGCCGTCGCTGCAGCCTTCACGCCATGCCGCTCGGCGAACGCCGGCGCGTTTCGAGGACTCCATACACGCACTTCCTTGAATGAACGGACGTGGCGCAGCGCCGCGAGGTGACTCCCCGCCTGCACGCCTGATCCGAGAATCGCCAGCACGGATGCGTCCGCTCGCGCCAGCCGCTCGGTCGCCACCGCGGACGCCGCGGCGGTCCGCATTTCAGTGATGAGCCGGCCGTCCATCATGGCGAGCGGCTCCCCGGTCTCGGCCTTGAAGAGCACGATGACCGCGTGGTGCGTGTGGATCCCGACGTTCTGCGGATAGAACGTGACGAGCTTCGCGCCGAGGGCGCCCGCGTAGGCCGGCATGACCGCGAAGAAGCCGTGATGCGGTGCCACGGGAAGCACGGAGCGCACCGGTTGCACCACCTTACCCGACGACAACGCCGACAGGGCCTGCGCGATGGCGGGGATGAGGTCCTGGTAATGGAGCCTGGCTCGCACGGCGGGCTCGTCGAGGACAGTCAGGGCCACGGCGCTACTGTAATCCGTACACGACGACCTTGTTGGAAAACGTCGGCAGGTATACGTGCCCATTGGCGATCGTCGGCGGTGAGAACTTCGCGTACGTGCCGGCTCCATCGCGCGCCGCATTCTGCTGGTTGTTCCACAGCTCTCGAGTGACGTCGTTCGCGTCGAACGCCCTCAGAATGCCGGGGCTGACGAAGCTTTCCGCATCACCGCTCGATGCATAGGACGCCCACAGAATGCCCGTCCCGTCCGTGGAGCTGTCGGATGACACCGACAAGACCGCGCCGCTCTGCCCGGTCGGTCCACCCGTGCCAAGGAAGTCTATCTCGCCCGTGCGATCCAGCAGATTGCTGCCGCGGTCGAACGGGATCGCCCTCAAGACATCATTCTCGGACCACACATAGATGAATTCCTTCGAGCTTCCTTTGTAGTACGACGCCTGGCAATGCATGTTGGAGTTGGAGCCCAGCGAGACAACCTGCTGCACCTGGTTGGACGATGACTGGAATCCGCCCATGGCGTCCTTGTTCAGCAGGTAGAGGTTGCCGTCCTTGCCAGCGGTCAGGTAATAGACGGAGTTGGGAATCAGGAAAGCGCCCCCGGTTCCGTAATCCAGATCGAAGTCGTTGAGATACTGGTAATTCTGCGGCGTGAAATAGCTCGTCACCTGTAGCGCCGATCCGGAGCGCGTGAGTTTCAGGGCGCTCGTGCCGCGATTCGTCAGGTTCGTGGCATCACCGGCATCTCCCACCGTGCCGTTGCCAGTCACGACATAGAGGTTGCCTTGCGCATCGGCGGCCATGCCGGCGCCACTCTCCCACATGCCGCCGGCGTACCCGTTGGGTGTGGCATTGTAGACGACCTGTTGCTGCAGCGTGGCGGCGTCGTATCCCAGAATCCATCCGTGATACGGCCCCCAATCACAGTGCGATGAAAAGCTCACGTATACGACGCCGTTCAGCAGCGTCAAACCCTGGCGCTGATTCTGCTTCTGGGCATCGAACGTGATCGAGCCGTTGACGCTTCCATCCCCAGTGCCGCTGATGGTGGCGGTGATGACTCTCGGGCTGGTGACGACTTCACTCCCGTCAAGGATGCTCACGGCGTGCAGGTACTGCACGTACTGGCTGCCGGTGGTGCTGCGGGCGACGAAGTACATCGTCCCGCTCGCGGTATCGATCACTGGGGTGCCGACGATCCCCATATTCCCGCTGAAATTTGTGTACGTGCCACCACATGCGCCGGTCATATCGGTGTTTTTGGGCGCCCGCCAACCCGAGCGCGTGAAGTTTTTCCGCCAGTACAGTCTGCCGTTGTCTCCGTCAAAGGCGTAGAGGGTGTTGTTGATCGTCGCGACGTACACGACGTTATGGTTGCCGCCGCCGATAGAGAGATGGCCGATGACCAGTGGCTGGGCATACACCTCGCCGTCCACCGGGAGCGTGAACACTTTGCCAAACTGCTGCACGTTGACGTTGCTCGTGGTCAACGCGGTTTCGGTGTCGTTCCAGCCGGCCCTCGTATTGTCGTTGTGCTGCGTCAACACCGACACGGACTGAGGATTCGTGGTGCTCGGGTTCGTAGGGCTGTCTTGGCACGAGGCGAGCAACAGCGAGACAAGCACCAGAGGCAGTATGCGTTTGACCATCGATGTACCCCCGAATGTCTGACTACGGCAACGAACACGCCACCGGATCGCTCTCGACCCCACTGGGAATCCGGACGCGATACGTTCGGCCCTTCACGCCCGACCAGCGCAGCTCCCACCACGCCAAGCTGCCGCGCCGCGACCGCAAATGCATCTCCAGAGCAGGATCGTCATCCCAGCTCACCACCGTGCGGGCCGCATCGTTGACCACCACCTCGACGCGCGCTTGCGCGGCAACATCTCCGGTCGCGACCGGCCACTCCCCCGCGGCCCCGAGCTGCAGCCATGCGTAGAGCGTGTCGGCCGAGCACCAGACCCGCTCGATCCGCGGTGCTGGCACGTGGGTGGACGACTTACCGGCGAGGATCTGCCGCCTGTGGCCGACGTCGAGGTCGAGCGGCGGTGCTGCGCTCGCCGGGAGACTGTCTCCTCTGGACACCGAGGCCGCGAGACGGCCGAGCTCGCGCGTGAACATCGCCGCCTCGCCCGGACCATAGATCGTGGAGCCGCCTTCGTAGTACTGGGCGGTGTATTCCTCCGCCGTCGTGACGTACTCCATGTAGCCATTGGCGTGGCCAAGGATGAGCGCCGCACTCACCGGCTGCCCCGCCTCGCGGGCGCTCGCCAACATCTGCTCGCGCATCCGCCGTCCCGCCGTGGTCGTGACCTCTCCCGGCACCGCGCCGATCACGCGATTCCCGAGCCGAAGCACCATGACCTGGGCGTAGGAGGGCAGGTTCCCGCTGATGAACAGGCGGTTGGCCAGGCCCCTGAATGCCGCGTCAAAGAGTTGCCGCTTGTGTCCCTGGCAACCGGGGACGTCCGGGTTGGGCGAACCTTGCTCGAGCCCGACATCGAACAAGCCGAACAGCCGCCACCCGTCAATGCGCGTGTGGGCGTCGTCCGCGCCGACCAACGTGCTGAGGCCGAGCGCAGGCTCGGAGCAGATTCCGAGCGCACGCGCGCTATCGCGGAGGAAGAGCGTCGCAAATGAACGCCCCAACTCCAACCGGTCGGTCAGGGCCGGCCCGAGCGCATCGAACAACGCCACCGCGCCGTCGCCGACATTCTTCCCGATCACGCTGATCGCTTCTCGCGCGGCGTGCCGGCAGGCGCCCAGGTGCGTGGCGGTAGGAGCGCGCCACTCCCACAGGGTGCGCGTGAACGGGCCGTTGAGCGCGGGCAGCGGCGCGAGTGTGGGGACGTTGCAGCGGCTCTGAGGCGGCCACGCCGGCGACACGTCGCCTTCGGCTCCATTGGCGAACAGGTATACCGCGCGGGGCACGAACCCCCGCCGCCCACCGTCCCCGTCGATGTGGCGTTCCAGCCGCCGCTCGACGAGGCCCTGAATGTCGGGGTCGAGCAGGTCGTTCGACGGCGCGTTGCCCGTGCCGTGCATCGCAAAAATGCTGAAGGCGCCCGCGGGCCGAAACACGCCGCTCGTGGGGTCGCGCTGATCGACCCGCAACATGACGAGCTCCGGATCGACGAGCTGGTATTCCTGCGGGAGGCCGGGCGCGTCGGCGGGGGCGCTCGGGAGAGGGATGTTCCGCAGTATGGCGGGAAGGCTGCGGATTCGCGTCTGACCCCAGATCGCGCGACTGCCCCAGGCCACACGTGCAGGCCGCAGGTCGGCCACCGCGGCATGCACCGCACGGGCGATCCGCGCCGTGAGCGAATCGACCATCACGGGATCGAACCCCGCGACCGAGCTTCCCTGGTCGTTGTATCCGGCGGCCTCAAAGAAATGACCGGGACCGGCGTGCGTATGCGTCACCGCGATCACGAGGCGATCGACGCCGATGCCGTCGGTGCGCGCCGTGAGCGCAGCGACGCGGCGGTGCAGCAGCGCCGAGCTGAGCCCGAGATCGGCGACGACGAGCGCCAGCCGATTGCCGCCACCGTCGGCCAGCACGAGCACGCGCGCGTAGAGTCGCAGCCGGTAGCCGCGCGCTTCGCCGCCCTCGGGACCGTTACCTGCCAGCCCGACGCCCGGCGGCGGCGTGATGTCCACGCGGGCAAACCCGGCCTGCAACACCGCCTCGGTTCCGGGTCGTGGCGCTGGACTGAGCGCCCCAGGCACATGCAGGCGCGTGGAGCCGCAGCCCACGAGCAGCACGACCGAAGCGTGGACCAGTACCGTGCGGCGGCGACTCATTGCCCACGCTCGTTGCGGCCGAGCACGATGGTGACGCCCGACCACAGCCACACGACAAAGTCCCGAGTGCGCCCCGGGCCGTCGGCCTTTGCGGCAGCATCGACATTGAGCTGCGATCGAGCCCCAAAGGCGAGTGTGGCGAAGCGTCCCGCGCGCACCTCCGTCCCGAGACCGAGGCCGAAGTGCGTGATGCCCCGCTTGGCGAAGTTGGCAAGCTCGCCGGGCCGGGCGGGGTTGGGCCCTTGCCCGATGTTCATTCCCAGTTCCGTCTGGACGAACACGAAGGCGTACGGTGGAAAGGGCCACCCGAGCACCGGGAGATCGAGCGACGCGCGGAGAAACGCGCCACGCACCCGCTCCACATCCCACCAGGCTTCAAAGCTTGGGTTGAGGTAGCGGCTGGTCGTCGACACGGACGCGAACACCTCCGTCGTGTTGCGCGCCGGGCCGATGCCGCCCGCGCTCGCGTCGCCGCGGAAAGCGTAGCGCACTACCCCTGTGTGCAAGCGGGTCGGTCCGAGGACGAACGACGCTGCCCCCCAGACATCCTGCTCGCCGAGGTGTCGACCTCCGGCGCCGGTCTCGGAGAGCTCTCCTGACGATGCGGCGTCCAGCTCGTAATGCAGGACGGCGCCGCTCTCCAGGGAGAGGCGCTGGACGCGAAGTCCGAAGGCCAGCGATGGTTGCGCGACCAAGCCTGCCGCGCGGGAGATGCCGTGCCACACGTAGCGCCCAGCGACGGACACGTCGGTACGGGCGGAGAGTTGTGCCGCGGCGGGCGTCGCAGCGGCCAGACACAGCCAAACCCAGGAAACGCGGCTGCTCAAGGAGCGCAGAGTTTCTCTCGCGCCGCCGGTGTCACGAGGGTCGCCACTTCATGACTCTGCAGCGTCCGGTTGAACGCCGGCACGTCTACCCGCACGACGTGATTCCAGCGATCGACGAGCTTCTGTAGCGCGTCGCAGCTCGAGCGCGCGACCGCCAGCATGGCCTGGGTCGGCGCGTGGTCGGCGTTGTCCTGCGCGGTCAACTCGATCGAGAATTCGCCGTTCAGATCCACGAAGCTCCAAGCCGCCGGCCGTGCATCCCATACCTTGCGCGCTTCGCCTAATGAATCGCCGGCGATGGAATCCAACCTCGTCCCGAGCGCCTTCGCCGCTTTCCCCACCTCGGATACCGTATCGTCAGGGGCGATCCTCGCGACGGCATGTCGGAGTGCAGCAACGGGCTTGAAATCCGTCCACGTCGCCTGCAGTCCCGAGGACAACCGCATCAGCAAGGCATGCTGCGCGGCGAGCGCCGCCGGCGCGACGCGCGAGCGTGGATCCCTGCGGACGGTGAGCGGCTGCGTGTACTGCTTGCCATCGACGGTGAGCCGAACATGGTAAACGCCTGCCATGGCCAAGGCTCCTTCGGGCTCCGCCGGGGTCGAGCCAGGATTGCCGTTGAAGACAAAGCTGTGCGCGAACGCTGGCGGCGGGTCGTAGCGCAGGTCCCACGTGGCACGATTGAGCCCGATATTCGCGGGCAGCCCGCTCGGCTGCGCGAGCCAGAACCTCTCCATCGGCGCCCGCGCTGCTTCGCGCCAGGGCGTGGGAGCAGCGCTTGTCAGGTGGCGCACGACGTTGCCTCTGGCATCGAGCACATCGAGCGTGATGTCGGTCGCCGGTTTTGCCGAGAGCGAATAGTACAGGATGGCTCCCTCAGGCGGATTGGGTGCCTGCG
>QHUF01000013.1 GCA_003221075.1 Gemmatimonadota bacterium | reverse complement strand
GTATCACGAGCCCGTGGCGCCTCGTGATGATCGGCGCTGATCTCAACACGCTCGTCAATTGCGACATCGTGGCGGATCTCTCGCCGCCCGCGGACCGGCGCTTCTTCCCACACGGCCTGCACACCGACTGGATCAAGCCGGGCCGGGCGGTCTGGAAGTACCTGGACGGCGGCGGCGAAAACTCGCTCGCCACGATGAAAGAGTTCTCGCGCCTCGCGGGCCAACTGGGGTTCGAGTACAACCTGATCGAAGGCTTCTGGCGGCAGTGGCCCGAGAGCGACCTGCGCGATCTCGTCCAGTATTCTCGGCAGCAGGGCGTCGGGATCTGGCTGTGGCAGCACAGCAAGGAGCTGCACGATCCTGCGGCCCGGGCGGCGTTCTTCGCGCACGTGCAGGACGTCGGGGCCGTGGGGGTGAAGCTCGACTTCTTCGATCACGAGGCCAAGGAGGTCATGGACCTCTACCGCGCGTGCCTGCACGGCGCGGCCGACCACAGGCTGCTGGTGGACTTCCACGGCGCGAACAAGCCGACCGGCGAATCGCGCACCTGGCCGAACGAGCTGAACCGGGAAGCGGTGTCGGGGATGGAGCGGCGCAGCATGCCAACGTGGGCGCAGCACGACACGACGATCCCGTTCACACGCATGCTCGCTGGGCATCTCGACTTCACACCGATGCTGTTCGGCGAGCGCCGGCGCGAGACGTCGTGGCCCCACCAAATCGCCACCGCGGCCATCTTCACGGCGCCGCTGCTCGTCTACGGCGCCCACCCCCAGAGCATCCTGGACAATCCCGCGGTGGACCTGATCAAGAGCATCCCCAGCGTATGGGACGAGACGCTGGTCCTGCCGTTCAGCGAGATCGGTGAGGTCGCGGCTTTTGCGCGGCGCGCGGGCCGGACGTGGTTCCTTGCGATCGCCAACGGGCCCGCCGCCCGCTCGCTCGACGTGTCGCTCGCGTTTCTCGACGGCGGATCGCACGACGCGCTGCTGGTACGAGATCAAATGGACGACCCCGCGGCCGCGCGCGTCGAGCGGGCCACCGTGCGGGCGTCCGACTCGCTCCGGATCGATCTCCGGCCAGGCGGCGGATTCGTCGGGCGGTTCTCATGAGGCTAAGTCGTTGCGGGGCTGATTGTTTCATTACCTACTATCTTGGTGCGTCCATGCGGCACCTGACACACGCCCTAGCTGCGCCCGTAGGAGGAAGACATGTGGCGAGCAATGCTTTGCGGCCTGGCGGTCGCGGCGGTGGCGTGCGCCGGAACGGCGCGGAGATCGGCCGAGGCAACCCGCCCCAGGCCTGAGGACGACGTCGTCTCGGTGGGCTACGGCACGCAGTCACGGCGCAATATCACGGGCGCGGTGTCGTCCTACATCCCGACCGAGGCCGACACGCACGTCGCGCGCGTCGAGACCATGCTCCAGGGCCATATCCCCGGACTGGAGGTCATCCCGCAGGGGGGCGACTTCACGCTGCGGATTCGCGGCTTCAAGACCCTGCGCGAGCGCGGTGCGGACGACGAGCCGCTCCTCGTGATCGACGACATCACGGTTCCGGCAGGGTCCTTCGCCAGCGCGCTCGCCGGCATCGCGCCATACGACGTGGCCCGGATCGACGTCCTGAAGGACGCGGGCGCCACGGCCGTTTACGGCTCACGCGGCGCCAATGGCGTCATCATCATTACGACGAAGCGATTCCGCTGAAGCCGGGCGAGTTACTGACGCGCCCGGGCAGAGTGCTTACAATAACATCATGAAGGCTCAACGCTCCTCGTTCTTGCACTCAGTGCGACGCTGAACTTCGGTACCGCGGCGACGGCTCAGACTGCCCTCACCGTTCGCACCATCACGCAGCTCAGCGTCGGCGACTATGTCTTGCCGAGGTTCTCGCCGAGCGCACGGTGGGAACTTCGACGCCGATCCCGGGTCGGATGCGATCTTTCCCGCCACCATGCTCGTCGATTACGTGCGTGTCTACCGGAGGGCGGGGGCGAAATGACCTCCTGACATTCCGCTCGCGCGGCCGACTCTAGGGTACTTGATCTATCTGCACCGCGCCGCACCTTAAACACGTCCATGTCCATCTCACGTCGGCAGTTTGTGGCCGGTTCGACCGCTTCGCTGGTCGGATTGACGAGCCGGAACGCCCTGCCGCGAGCCCTGATCGCCGATGGCGAGCCATGGTACGCGACGATGCGACGCTGCGGCCAGCTCAACCTCAATGAGCGCGACGCGCTGACGCTGGACGTCGCCGGGTGGATCGCCTACTGGGCTTCGCTCGAGCTGGATGCGCTGCTCTTGAACGGTGGCGGCATCGTCGCGTTTTACCCGACCGCCATTCCGTATCACCACAAGAGTGCGTATCTCGGATCGCGCGATCTGTTCGGCGAGCTGGTCACGGCTGCCACGGCCCGCAGCATGCGGGTCGTCGCGCGCATGGACTGCAACTACGCGTACGAGGACGCGCTCCAGGCGCACCCCGAATGGTTCGAGCGCAACCAGGACGGCGCGCCGCGACGGCACAACGAGTCGACGTGGCTGTTCCGGACGTGCATGTTCAGCCCGTATTTCTCGGAGCAGATGCCGGCCATCTATCGAGAGATCAACGAGCGCTACCAGGTCGCCGGCTTCTTTACGAACGGCTGGCCGAGTACCGGCGCGCTCTCCGTCTGCTATTGCGAAAACTGCCAGCAGGTGTTCCGCGCGAAGGTCGGCGGCGTGCCGCCCCAGCAGACCGATGCCACGAGTCCGCTGTACCGAAAATACTACGACGTCTACATGGACCGCGTCCTCGAGATCTGGAGGCAGTGGCAGGCAGTGGTGACCGAGCGCGGCCGCGCCTCGGTCTACGTCGGCAACCTCGGCGGCGGGATCCGCACCGTGAAGAACGTGCGGCGCCTCGGCGAGGTGGCGGCATGGTTCAACGCCGATCATCAGGGCCGCTCCGGCGACACGCCGATCTGGGACTGCGCCCAGCAGGGGCGGGTGGCGCAGGCGGTGATGAGCGGCCGGACCATCACCAACGTCACCGGCTCGTACGCGAACAGCCGGATCACCTGGCGCCACGTGGCGAAGCCTGCGGCGGAAACGATCCTGTGGATGGCGCAGACGACCGCCAGCGGCATGGTGCCGTGGTTCCACTGGCTGGGCGGCGCGCCGGAGGACAACAGGTGGAGAGCGGTTGGCCGCGACTTTTACCGCTGGCTCGCCCAGCACGAGCCGCACTTCCGCAATCGCCGCTCCATCGCCAGTCTCGCGGTGCTGTACCCGCAGCGCACGATCGCGTTCTATCGATCGGGCGAGCCCGCGGGCGGCTCGTCCGAGTATCTCCAGGGCCTGTACTACGCGCTGCTCGACGGGCGCTTCCTGTTCGACTTCGTGCACGAGGACGCAATCGGTCCGGAGACGGCCCGCCGCTATCAGGCGCTGCTCCTTCCCAACGCCGCGTACCTGGACGACGAGCACTGCCAGCGGATTCGGGAGTACGTGGGGGCGGGCGGCTCGCTCTTGGCCACATTCGAGACCTCGCGCTACACGGGCTGGGGCGACGCGCGGCGCGACTTCGGGCTCGCCGACGTATTCGGCGTGACCGCCGTCGGCGAGACGATCGGCCCGTTGCCGAACAGCTACATGCGCATCGAGCAGCGTCCCCACGCCATCTTTGCCGGATTCGAGGGGACGGCGCTCCTACCGGGACCTGAGAATCGGGTGCCCATCCGCGCGGGCGGGAATCACTCCGCGCCCCTCACCGTCGTGCCGAATTATCCGGCGTTTCCGCCGGAGATGGTGTTCCCGCGGACGCCGCAGACCAATGAGCCGGCGGCCGTGCTGCGAGAGCAGGGCGGGGCACGGGTCGCGTATTTTGCGGGCGACATCGATCGCAGCTTCTGGCGGTCGGGCAATCCCGATCTCGCCCAGTTGCTGCAGAACACGGTGCGCTGGCTGCTCCGCGACGCGCCGGCCCCGGTCAGCATCGCGGGCGACGGGATCGTCGAGGCGTTCGCGTGGGAAACCGAGCCCGGCTACGCGCTACACGTCCTCAACTACACCAACCCCAATATGACGCGCGCCTTCGTCCGGCGGTTCTATCCGATCGGCGCACAACACGTACGATTCGCGGTTGCGCCGGGACGTCGCATCAGCGCCGTGCGCGCCCTGCGCGCGGGGCAGGCGCTGCGATTCGGGCAGCAGGGCGCGATCGTCGAGTTCGACATTCCGTCGGTCGTCGACTATGAAGTGGTGGCGTTGACATGAAGCGCCGCGAATTTCTCGAAGATTCGATCGCTGCCGCCGGAGGAATGCTGATCGGCGTCGACCCCCACGCCGCGCAGGCGGCCGTGACCCCGATGATCGGCATTCAGGTCGGTGCGGTGTCCTTTGTCGACGAAGGCACCGACAAGGTGCTCGACCGTTTCGGCGAGATGGCGCGGATCAACACGCTGTTCCTGGCCACCTTCACGTACGGGCGGGGCATCGCGGGCCGCCAGATCCGCGGCAGCCCGCTGCCCGACCACGGTGCGCAGGAATACGACGACAGTTTCCGTGGCGGGAACTTCGCCACGCCGCACCCGCAGTACTACCGCAACACGACCATCGCGCCCGAGAAGGCGCCCGACCATCCCGGCTACGACCTGATCGCCGACGTGCTCCCCGCCGCGCGCCGCCGCGACATGCAGGTGATCTGCTGGTTCGAGGACGTGTTCCGCCGCGACGTGCCCGGCTTCGATCAGGCGATGGAGATCGACGTCCACGGGCGCCCGACGGGCCTCGCGTGTGATCGCAATCCGAACACCCGCAATTTCTGGCTTGGCCTGGTGGAAGACTACTTGCGGTCGTATGACGTCGACGGCCTGATGTGGGGAAGCGAGCGCCAGGGGCCGCTTGGCAACGCGCTCGTCGCGAGCCACGCCGGAAGCACCACCGGCGGGACGATCGCCTGCTTCTGCCCCTATTGCCTCGACGCCGCCCGCGCCCGGGGGATCGACGTCGATCGCGCGCGTGAAGGCTTCCTCGCGCTCGAGCGCTGGGCGGCCGCCCTGCGCGCCGGCCAGCGCCCCGCCGACGGTGCCTTCGTCACGTTTTGGCGGCTCCTCGTCAAGTACCCGGAGCTGTTGGCGTGGGAGGGCCTGTGGACGGACGGGCTCCGCGACATCTACCGCGATCTGTACGCCAAAGCGCACAGCATCGCGCCCGCGAAGGGCATCGGCTGGCACATCTGGCACAACAACTCGTTCTCGCCGTTCTACCGCGCCGAGCAGGATTACGCCGAATTCAGCGGGTACTCGGATTTCTTGAAGGTGGTCATGTACAACAATTGCGGCGGCCCGCGGCTCGCGCGCTACATCCAAAACATCCAGCGCACGCTCTTCGCGGACCTGACGCCCGAGCAGGTCCTCGATTTCACTTACGGTGTCCAGCAGTACCACGAGCAGCCGCTCGCTCGCATCCCCCAGCGGGGCTTGTCGGCCGACTACGTTCTGCGCGAGACCCAGCGGGCCGTGGCCGGCGTTACGCCGGCCGTGAAGGTCTGGCCGGGGATCGACATCGACATCCCCACCGGCGCGAACGAGAAGAAGACGCAGCCGGAGGACGTCTATCAGGCGGTCCGGGCCGCCTTCCAGGGTGGCGCGCACGGCGTGCTGCTGTCGCGGAAGTATTCGGAGATGGCGCTGGCGAACCTGCGTGCCGCCGGGCGCGCCGTGCAGGAGCGGCGTCGAGGCTCGGCACGATGAGGTGTTCGTGGCCCAGGCGCATCCTTTCCCCGTAAGTGACGGGGGGGCTCGTGGCCAAGAGGCGTCTGACCGCTGACCGCTCCCTCACGGCGTCGGGGTCCCCTCGCTGATCGTTATCGTGTAGTCGCCCGTCTGGCCGAACGCGTTGCCGCCCACGGCGAGGATGTAGTCACCCGCAGCGTCGATGCTAGCGGCTGCCTCGATGGTCAACGATGTCGTCGAGGTGCCGCCCAATGCCGACGCGCGGTGCGTCACCCCGCCCCTCGCAAACCCGGGCCCGTACAGCAGGAGCGAAGGGCCCAGCCCCGCGGACGTCGCGGTCACCGTGATCGTCTTCTGTTCGCCGCGGCCGAGATAGAGCACGAAGAGGTGAGCGTAGGTACTGTCCGGCAGCATGTGACGATCGTGGAGCACGCAGTCCGACGCGCTCAACACACCGTGGGCGACGACCGTCCGGGTGCCCCAGATCTCCTCGCTGCTGCCGCCGCAGAGCTGCGAGCTCAACGTGTACCGACCCACCGCGGTCGACGTGTCCCCCTGCACCCACAGCTCATACGTCTTCGTCGTGCCGGGAAACTCGTTCGGGGCGACGAACATCAGCTGAGAGTAGCGGTTCTCCACGAACACGTCGGACCACCCTGCCGCCACCACCGAGTGGTTCGGCGTCGTGTCACGCAGCTCGAGTATGGGCGTCCAGGCCGCGTTGCTGTGCAGCGTGATCAGGAAGCGCTCACCGGGGGAGAGTCGGACGGTATACACCTCGTACGGCAGCGAGACGCCGGCCCGGGTCATCGTGCAATCCGCCGACGAGAGTTCCCCCGTCACGATGGCGCCCTGCGCGAGGGCGCCTCGGACGCATGCCGCCTGATCCGGGCCGGTAGAGCCCTCGCTGCAAGCGAGCGTCAGCGCGGCAACGATCATGCTCGATGTCTTCCACATGGCCTCATCCTCATGTGTTGGGTCGACGGCACGCCTCGCACGACGCGTGCCGTGCCGAACAAAGGCCGAGTCGCCCCGGGGCTGTCCCACGCGAGAGACACACGTGTCCGACTCGAACGACTAGTCTTGCAGAGCAGCTCCAGGTTATCGAACAGCGTCAGCGGTCTGGGGACGCGAGTGGCTCGAAGCGCACGGGACCCAACAGGCCGGACGGTTTGAGGGGCCAGCCTGACGCGTCGAACGGCTTGTAGTCGATGCCCACGAAGTTGATATCCTCGAACACCTTCCACGGTACGCGTCGCACATCCAAATCCCGGATACGGTTCGCCGAGAGGTTCGTCACTTCGATCTCCAGCTCGTTGCCGGTCCGCCGCAGCGCTCCCGTCTCCACCCGGAACGGGCTGGCGAAGAGCACACCCAACTCCTTTCCGTTGAGCCGCACACGCGCGCTCTCGGCGACGCGACCCAGGTCGAGGAGGTACGCGCTCCCTTCCCCGGGCGCGTCGAAACGAATCGAGTAGCGTGCGGTGCCGGCGAACCGCTTGGCCTCCTCATCGCCGCGCTCCGTCCAGGAGACGAGGGTATCTGTGCGGAACGAGGCTGGCAGCACCGGTCCACCGGCGAGAAATGTCACCGACCAGTTTCCCCGCAATTCCACCGCTGCCGCGACCGGCCGCAGAGAGGGCCAGGGCGCGCCGGTCACCGGACGGTCGAAGGTGCGAAGGATGAGGGACGCGCCCGGCTCGAGCGGCACGTACACCTCCGCCTGGCCGTCCGTCCCCGTGCGCAGCTGCGCGAGGCCGGTCCGCTCGCTCATGGGGTCCATGATCGCTACCG